>NZ_AUTQ01000176.1 GCF_000498095.1 Pseudoalteromonas sp. TB64 | reverse complement strand
CTACCGATTTGATATGCAATATGGTCAAGCCGAAAATACCAGCAGAGAAAAGCTTAATCTAAATGCTTTAGCTGGCTGGGATTTAAATGATGGAATGACCAATGTAACCGCAACTGCAAATTACTACTATGGCTCAGAAGTCATGGCATCAGAAAATGATCGTTCGGCTAACTCCGATCTTCGTCCATTTATTGAAGGCACGAGTTGGCAAGGCGATTCTAATTTTCGTAACTCATCAACAACAACACCTTGGGGACGTTTTGATGCAAGCGAATCAGTCGATGGTTTAACAAGTTCCGCAGGTCGTTTTCATGTAGAAGGCGCAGACTCCGCTGATAGTGACCAGCAATGTGTTTTATCAAATGGATTATGTGTCGATAGCGGAAGTATTAGTAGCGATACCCAAGGATACAATACCAACTCAAGCCGAACTTTGATCCCCGAAACCGAACGTATAAATACATTTGTATTTATTAACCACGATTTAGGCAATAACACCGAGCTTTATAGTGAACTTGGTTATTACCGTGCTGAGTCAAACTCGCAGCGAGGCGAAACAGCAACTCTTACTTCTGCCCCAGTTACTATTTCTAGCTCGGCTTACTGGAACCCTTTAGGCTCTGGCGCTAATCAATTATCTGGTTATGCAATACCAAATGAAGGTTTAGATGTAACTATAGACGCCTACCGCGTAGTTGATGCTGGTACACGAGAAATTAATGTAAAAAACACGTCATACCGATTTTTAGGTGGAGCTCGCGGAGATATAGCAGATTGGAGCTGGGACACCGCAGCTTTGTATTCAGCAGCAAAAACCGTTGATAGTACAGACAACCGTATAAGTTTAAGCTTGTTTCAAGATAGCGTAAATAAACAAGATAGTTCAGCTTATAACCCATTTTGTAATGCTCTTTGTAACTCTCAAGAAACAATTAATGGCTTTTTAATCGACACCTCACGAACTGGCGAAACAGAATTAGGGTTAGTTGATTTTAAAGTATCAACACCTTCTTTATTTTCTCTTCCTGGCGGTGATGTTGGATTAGCATTGGGTGCTGAATGGCGCTATGAAAACTTTGAAAACAAATATGACGATAGACTAAACGGAACAACCACATACACTGATAGCGTAACCGATATGACTTATGGCTCCGATGTAATGGGGTCAAGCGGTCAGCCTAATGCGAGTGGTTCACGTAATGTATCTTCTGCCTTTATTGAATTAGCCGGCTCTTTAATTAGCCCCGATATGGATATTCCTTTAGTTGATAAACTTGATTTTCAATTAGCAGGACGTTTTGAGCAATACAGTGATGTAGGCAGTGTTTTTAAACCAAAAGTAGTTTTAAGTTGGTATCCAGTAAAAAGCTTACAAATTAGAGGCTCTTACTCTGAAGGCTTTAGAGCACCAAACTTAGAGCAACTTCATACAGCTAGCACTACTCGGGTAAATTACCCAACAGATTACTACCGTTGCCAAGCGCAAATTAATAAAGGGGAGCTTAGTAACTTAAGTGAATGTAGCAGCAGCGATAGTGTTTCTAATATTCGTTATGGAAACTCAAATTTAAAACCAGAAAATGATTATAACTACGGGTTAGGTTTAGTTTACAGCCCAGATATGATCGACAACCTTACCTTTACAGCTGATTTTTGGCGTATAGAACAAGAAGATTTAATAGGCATTCGCTCAAATCAAAATATTGCTGATTTAGACTATTACTATCGTTTAAATGGCAGTAGTAATAGTAACGTTGTTCGTTCTGAAGCGACTGTCGATGATATTGCATTTTTTAGTGGTTCGGGTCTTGCCGCCGTTGGCGATATGAGTGAAGTTATTGGTTTATTTGAAAACCTTGATTCTCGTGTTACAGAAGGCTTAGATTTAAGCGTTAACTATCGCATTAATGATACTCAGTTTGGCGATTTTGATTTTAAATTAAACGCAGCAAAACTACTTAAAGCCTATCAAAGTATCGATGAAGAATCGGCTAAGTTAATGGAGCTAGGGCTTGCTTTAGAAGATGTAGGTAACTTAATACAAATGGATGGACGACCAGAGTGGCAAGCTTCAAGCACTCTTTCTTGGGGTTATAACAACTGGGGTGTTGGATTATACGGCAAATATGTTGGTGACTTTTATGACACCAGTGCTGTACACAACGACACCGGTGAGTTTTGGCATGTGGGTAGTTGGGTAACGTTTAGTCTTTATGGTCAATATACCTATGATTCGGGCGCATTAGAGGGCACTCGTGTTCGTATTGGTATGCGTAATATGTTCGATAAAGAACCACCTTTAGCAGATGAAACATACGGCTACGAAGCAAGTTTACATGACATTGAAGGTCGCTACCTTTATGCTAGTTTAAGCATGAGCTTTGATTAAATTTTCATAACTGAGCAACTTAGGTTGCTCTTCTTTTTACCGTATAAGCAGGAACAAGTAATGCCAATAACTAAAATAACGGCACTCGTAGCAATTATAGCCACCCTTGTGGGATGCACTAATGAGAACACGCCCATTGATATGATAATTACCGGGAACACTATTTATCAAGGTTCAAATAAAGCGCCTATTCAAGGCGTTATTGGTATTGATAAAGGTAAAATAATTTTCATTAAGGAGCAATTACCGACTAATTTACAAGCCAAAACAATTATTGATGCAAATAATATGATTGTAGCCCCTGGCTTTATTGACCCGCACACTCATGCATGTAATGACTTTGTTGATAACACCACGCCTAACTTAAATGCTAATTACACAACACAAGGAGTCAGCACTGTATTTTGTAATGTAGATGGGGGCGGCAATATTGATGTAGCAAACACTTTTACTGAATATGAAAATCAAGGTATTGGAACAAATGTTGCGTTGTACATTGGTCATGGCTCAGTACGAAAAGCAGTAATGGGACGTAGTAATCGCCCACCTACTGATATCGAATTAGCTAAAATGAAAAGCTTAATTGAAAAAGCAATGCAGGCAGGTGCTCTCGGTTTATCTACCGGTCTTTATTATGTACCTGGCAACTACGCAACAACAGCAGAAGTAATTGAACTTGCAAAAGTAGCTGCTCGTTATAATGGCGTTTACGACAGCCATATTCGTGATGAAAGCTCTTATAGCGTTGGCTTATTAGGCGCGATAGAAGAGGTAATTACCATTGGCGAAAAAGCAAAACTACCCGTTCATGTCGCTCATATTAAATCCTTAGGTGTTGACGTATGGGGAGAGAGCAAAGCGGTTATCGAATTGATTAAAAATGCACAAGATAGAGGCATTGACGTAACCGCAGATCAATACCCATGGCGAGCGTCGGGCACCAGTATTGCGGGTAGTTTAATGCCTCGTGAAATTTTAGCTGGTGATAAAAGTGAATACTTAGCCCGCGTAAAAGACGAAGCCCAATGGCCAGAACTTAAAATAGCTATGCAAGAAAACTTACGCCGCAGAGGCGGTGCTGATTCGTTATTAATTAGTGACCCTACCCTTGCAAAACTACGTGGTAAAACCTTAGCTGAAATTGCCACCATGTGGGAATTATCGCCTATTGATGCAGCACGAAAAATTGTTATTGATGGTAACGCCAGAGTTGCTAGTTTTAATATGTCAGAGCAAGATATTAAAGCATATATGGTACAACCTTGGGTAATGACCTCATCTGATGGTAGCCCTGGTCATCCTCGAAAATACGCTACATTTCCAAAAAAGTACCATGAATTTGTAAAACAAAAACAGTGGCTAACACTCAATGAGTTTATTAACAGTAGTAGTTCATTAACAGCTAAAGCATTTGGTTTAAAAGACCGTGGAGAGCTTAAAGTAGGTTATGCTGCTGATATTGTAGTTTTTGATGAAAATAAGTTCATACCAAAAGCTGATTACATCCACCCAGAAGAATTAAGTGAAGGTGTACAGTGGATGGTTATAAATGGTGAGCTCGCTATTTCACAAGGCAAGCTTACTAATAATCTTGCGGGTCAAGCAATCCGCCAGCACCAAGTAGCCAAGGTAAGCCAGTAATGAAACATCTTTTTTTATATCTCAAATTTATTGTTGTATGTGCCGCCTCCTTTTTTGCAATAAACATACATGCAGCTCCTCAAGCTGATACTATTTTTGACCCATCTGTAGTATTCGATCCTTCAATTGAAACACCAGATACTTTTTTAGGTCACCGCCTTGGCGATCAAATGGTTCGTAACGATCGTACGATCGATTACTTCAAGTATTTAGCATCTAAGTCAGATCGTATTAAATATGAAGTAATTGCATACAGTAACGAACAACGACCTATAGTAACCCTTACAATTACCTCCACTGAAAACCAAAAAAACTTAGAGCAGCTGCGTACTCAGCACATTGATTTACAACAAGGCGCTAAATTGCCTATAGCCAATATGCCAGTGGTTAGTTGGATCAATTTTGGTGTTCATGGAGGGGAAGTTAGCTCAACTGATTCTGCAATACCAATCGCTTATCACTTAGCAGCAGCGCAAGGCGATAAAATAGATAAGCTATTAAATAATAGCGTTATTTTATTAACAGCAAGTATGAACCCAGACGGTAATAGCCGCGAAGCATCTTGGAATTTAAGATATTCTTCTAACGTAAATATAACAGATCCTAATCATGCATTACATGGATCGCCATGGCCATCGGGTAGAACTAATCATTACTGGTTTGATTTAAATCGCCAGTGGATGTTACAACAACAACCAGAGCCAATTGGTTGGGTAAGCAAGTTTCATCAATGGCGACCTAATATCGTTGCTGACTTTCATGAAATGCGCTCGTATAAATCATTTTATTTTCATCCTGGAGCGCCAGATCGCGTCCATCCCCTAATTAATAAACAAGCAATGGACTTATTAAGTGAAGTAGTACAAGGACCACGAGACTTTATGGATAGTGAAGCTCGCTTGTATTTTAATGAAGAAGCGTACGATAATTTTTATTTAGGAAAAGGCGCAACCTACCCTCATTTATACGGCAGTTTAGGAATATTATTCGAACAAGCCAGTTCGTCTGGATTATTAGCCACACCACGCGGTATTTTGTCGTTTCGTGACAATATTCGTACTTATTATCATGTGGGTTTAGCATTGTTAAATAATGCTGTTGATAAAAAAGATGACTTACTTACTTTTCAACAAGGCTTTTCAGAACAAGCTCAAAAAATGGCAAAAACCGATAAAGTTAAAGCCTACGTATTTACTGCACCTGAAGACCCAGCCCGTATGTTTCATTTTTTACAGTTGCTAGATCGTAATAAAATTAACGTAAAACCGTTACTAAAAGATTTAAAAGTAAATGGCAAACTGTTTAAAGCGCAAGAGTCCTACATAGCCGAAACAAATCAAACGAGCTACCGTATGATCAAAGGCTTATTTGCAAACGTTACAAA
Organism: Pseudoalteromonas sp. TB64; assembly: GCF_000498095.1. Lineage (GTDB taxonomy): Bacteria > Pseudomonadota > Gammaproteobacteria > Enterobacterales > Alteromonadaceae > Pseudoalteromonas. Next base: position 9,635 of record NZ_AUTQ01000176.1, on the reverse strand, counting down.
ATTTAAAAACAATACTTTTTATGATGTTTCAGGTTGGACAATGCCGCTTGCTTTCGGGATTAAATATAATCCACTAACAAGAGAAAGCTACAAAGCTGGCGATATAACTACACCCACCTTCCCAACTCAATCTACAGTACCAAAAGCACAAGTAGCGTATGTATTTGAGTGGAGCCATTATTATGCACCTAAAGTTTTATACCAACTACTCGCTCAAGGTTACCGCCCTCGAATCGCAAACAGCGAGTTTAAAGCGGATACAGATAAAGGCATAAAAACCTTTAAACGTGGCAGTGTGGTTGTATCTATTGGCTGGNCCGCCACACAAGATGGTGTACCTGTTTATGCTTTAAACACTGCTCATACACAAAGTATTGGCATGGATTTAGGAAGCAACAACATAGAGCCAGTAAGCTTGCCTAAAGTGTTGTTAGTTATTGGTCCTGGTATGTCGCAATATCAAGCCGGTGAAGTATGGCATTTGCTAGATAAACGCATGAATATGCCCGTAGTATTGTTAGAAAAAAGTCGCTTAAATAGTGTTAAATTATCAGACTACACACACCTTGTAATGGCTGACGGTAAATACTCCGACATTACTCCTGAGCTTACAGATAAAGTAAGTAACTGGGTTAAATCTGGCGGTACTTTTGTTGGTATTGGGGATGGCGCTAAATGGGCTGGTAAAAAGTTACTGCAACTTAATACAGTTAAAGTATATGCAGGTAATGGGTCTAGCAGACCCCGTATAGACTATGCAGCCAAGTCAAAATTAGAAGCTCAAGATGTTGTTGGTGGTGCTGTAATGGCCGGCGATCTCGATATAACCCATCCTTTAGGTTACGGCTATACGCGACGAGAAATAGCAAGCCATCGCAGTGGTTTACTCGCTTTCGAACCACCTAAAAACCCTTACGCAACAATAGTAAAAATAGCCAAGCAACCTCTGTTAACTGGTTTTGCATCACCAGAAAACCAACTGCAACTTGCAGAAAAAGTAATGCTTGTTGCACAAAGATTAGGTCAAGGTAGTGTTATTGTATTTAGTGATGACCCTAATTTTAGGGGCTATTTTTACGGTACCGAAAAACTATTTATGAACAGCTTGTTTTTTTCAACGTTGTTTTCTCATCCTCGCTCATTAGCAGCCGAGTAAAATAGAAGCCTCACAAATATGTGAGGCTTTTTTGTGGCTGCGGCTTATTTTTGTTAGTTCCGCTTCCTCTAATAAATAAGAATAAAAATAAAGGTAACAATATGATAATAAGTAAAAATATTTTTGCTGCTGTTATTTTAATGGGAAGTTTATGCTTGGCTATTTATGTCAATTTATTTACCCAACAAACATGGCTTGAACAATCCTATCAATACGATACTTACACCACTAAATCAGGTCTAAACGCATATACATATAAAGGTAAAGAAATACTAATAAAAGACATAGTGCCCTATCAATCATCACCAATAAATCAATCCGCATTATCTGCAAATAACAAAGCCCCTAGTATTATTGAGCAGTGGGTAATAAAAAATGATAAACAATTAGTCTTACTCAAACCCGCCTTTCATTATGGTTTTTGGTCTTTATTACCCGCGTTCGTCACTATTCTTTTATGCTTACTTACAAAAGAGCCACTTACAGCTTTATTTAGCGGTATTGTGGTGGGCGCTATAATGCTTGGAGAGTACGACCTTACCGATAAGGTCATAATTCCCAACCTTGCCAGCGAAGGCACTGCGGCGTTGTTATTACTTTATTTATGGCTACTTGGAGGATTACTCGGCATTTGGTCTAAAACCGGAGCGGCTCAGGCGTTTGCAAACTTTATGACCCAACACTTTGTTAAAGGGCAGCGTTCGGCAAAGTTTATATCATGGCTTTTAGGTATATTATTTTTTCAAGGTGGCACCATGAGCACCACCTTAGTTGGCACAACGGTAAGACCTCTTGCCGATAAAGCAAAAGTAAGCCACGAAGAAATGAGTTATATAGTCGACTCTACCGCTTCTCCAATTGCATCAATTTTAGCGTTTAATGCATGGCCAGCTTACGTACAAGCATTAATATTTGTACCAGGGGTATCGTTTTTAGCCACTGAAACCGACCGTATTAAATTTTTCTTTAGCAGCATTCCATTTAGTTTTTATAGTATTTTAGCTGTATTAGGTACATTGTTATTAAGTTTAAACGTTACTCGTTTTTCAGGAAAAAGACTGCAAGAAGCACATAAGCGCGCTTTGCAAACCAATCAATTAGATGCCCCAGGAGCAAAACCATTAAGCACCAAAGAACTACAAGGTAGTAATGTACCTAAAGGCTATAAACCACATGTGCTTGAGTTTGTTTTTCCGTTACTAACCCTAATTACCATTGCCGTTATGACCTTTGTTTATACTGGTACACCCGAGGTTAACTGGGCATTTGGAGTCGCACTTTTAATGTCTGCTTTTATTGCACTCGCTAAAGGCATGTCTCTTGATAACTTAATTGAAGGTTTTGGAACTGGTTTAAAAGGAGTTGTTGTTGCTTCAGTTATTTTAATGTTAGCAGTGATTATAGGTAGTATTAGTAAGCAAATTGGTGGAGGATTATATTTAGTATCACAACTTGGTGAGCAACTACCATTTTGGTTACTACCTGTTATTTTACAACTGATCACGGTAATAATTGCATTTTCAACAGGCACAAGCTGGGGCACTTATGCCATTGCATTTCCCTTAGCAATGCCACTTGCTTGGGCTCTTTGCCAATCTCAAGAATTAGCAAACCCTGAACTGTTTATGATGGTATGTTTTGCCGCAGTATTAAATGGCAGTGTGTATGGCGATCAGTGCTCGCCTATTTCAGACACTACAATACTCAGCTCCATGACAACCGGATGCGATTTAATGGATCATGTTAAATCACAATTAGTACCAGCAACCTTTGCAGCTTGCGTTGCTGCCGTTTTATGGACCGGCTTAGTTTACTTTTTTGCATAAGTATTAATACAAGGAGTGAGTCATGCGTTTAAGACATATAGAAGTATTTCATGCCATTTACACAAATGGCTCAATAACCAATGCAGCAAAAATGCTTCATGTATCTCAGCCATCAGTAAGCAAAGTTTTATCTCATGCTGAAATGCAATTGGGCTTTAAATTATTTGAACGCATAAAAGGACGCCTCATCCCAACAGATGAAGCCAACATGTTATTTGATGAAGTAGATAAAATTTATCAACAAATGCGGTCAATAAAAAGTACAGCCGAAAACATTAAAAAAGCGGAGTTTGGTAATATTAATTTAAGCGTTACTCCTGCTCTTGGGTTTGACGCACTGCCAAACGCAATTGCGCAGTATCATAAAACATACCCAAACGTTCATTTTAATGTGCAAACAGTTCATAACAACGAAGTATTACAAGCACTGTTAGAGCATAAATGTGACATTGCTATTTTATTTTCGCCTTGTGTAATGCCCTCAGTAAAGTCTATTGAACTGGCGCAATCGGAGTTAGTAATTGTTTACCCCAAAACAACGTTTCCCGAATTACCCGAGCAGTTAACGCTTAACAATTTAGTCGATTTAGAATTTATTGATATTAGCGATAGTGGTCCTTTAGGTAATTTACTTTGGGGTAGAATGATGGAAGAACACATTGTGATAAATTCGACAATAAAAGTTCAAACCTACTTTATTGCCGCCAGATTAGTTGCCCAAGGTGCCGGTATTTGTATTGTTGATAAGTACACCGCACTAGGAAACTTATCAGACAACGTTGCTATTGCTTCATTTAATCCCCCCCTTAATTTTACCGTAAATGCACTACACCTAGAAAACAGCGCATTATCAAAAGCGTCGGTTAGCTTTTTAGATAAATTAACTACCTGTATTTAAAGGCTTTAAATAACCATATAGACAAAGGTTATAGCCTTTCTAATTCTTCTCACTTTCATTGTATCTCTAATATTATATTCTCAATTAAACGCATTTTTGCTTTAAATATTAGAGACCAATTATGAAAATCACTTCTCCTTATTTGTTGTTTATTGGTGATGCAACAGATCAATTATCGATAAAAATGGCGCAAAGTATTGCTGATTGGCGCCCTGAATTATGCATAGGTGAGCTAAGCACCCCAGGTTGTACAGTAACAACGGGATTGGCTAAATATACGATTAGTGACGCAGCTAAATTAGGCGCAAAAACATTCGTGCTAGGGTTTGCTAATAGTGGTGGCTTACTTGATAAAAAATGGCTGCCATATATTTTAGAAGCCCTAAATCAAGGTATGGATATAGTTAGTGGCCTGCACGACAAACTTACTAATTTTTCTGAAGTGGTAAGTAAAGCCTATAGCGCTAATTGTAATTTATTTGATATTCGCCACCCTACAGCTCAATTTACGACAGGTACTGGGCGTAAACGCTCTGGTAAACGACTACTAACGGTTGGAACTGATTGTTCAGTAGGAAAAATGTATACCTCTTTAAGCCTTGAAAAAGCCATGCAACAAAAAGGGCTTGATGTGAGCTTTCGCGCCACAGGCCAATGTGGAATTTTGGTAGCCGGAACGGGCATTGCAATCGACTGTGTAATTGCTGACTTTATTTCAGGCGCTGTAGAATCGCTATCTCCCGATGCCCATGCACAACACTGGGATATTATTGAAGGGCAAGGCTCTTTGTCTCACCCTGCATTTGCTGGTGTTAGTTTAGGTTTACTACACGGCTCGCAGCCCGATGCCTTAGTGATTTGCCATGCTTTGAATCGCACGCATATGCGTGGTCTACCAAACACGGCATTTCCGAGCATTGCACAAACAATCGAAAAAAATATAAGTGCAGCACAATTAACAAACCCCAATGTAATAGTTGCTGGCATTGCAATTAATACCTCAAGTGTGTGTGTTCAAGAAGGACGTGAAATTTGCGAGCAATTAAGTAAAGAATTTTCATTACCTTGCGTTGACCCCGTGCGTGATGGCACAGCATTAATTGTGGAAAACTTACCATGAATAAAAAACCAATTAAAATAATCAAAGTATGTCATCAATCATTACCATTAAAATCTGTTTTTAGAATTTCCCGAGGAGCAAAAACACAAACAGAGGTTGTTGTAGTAATAATTAGTGATGGCCAAAATTATGGTTGGGCAGAAGNAAGCCGTTCCTTACATACGCTATGATGAGTCTGTAAGCAGTGTTATAGAAGACGTTGAAAACATAAACCTGCTTAGCAAACAAACGCCTAAAAATAGCTTTACGTCACTCGTTGCTAATATGCCCGCAGGAGCTGCTCGTAATGTTCTTGATTGCGCTTTGTGGGATCTAAAAGCAAAGCAGCAAAATAGTACGGTTGCCCAGCTATTAAACAAGCAAACAACTGCGTGTATTTGCGCACAAACACTAAGTATTGATACTCCACAAGCAATGGCTGGTGCTGTTAAGGCTTTAAATAACCCACCTTTGGTTAAGGTAAAACTCGATAACCAAAATATTATTGAAAGAATGACTGCAATCGCGCACGTGGCGCCAAATAGCCAATTTATTATAGATGCAAACGAAGGCTGGAACTTTCATGATTTAGTGACATGTTGTGAGCAATTAAAAAAACTTAATGTAATTTTAATAGAGCAACCCTTGCCTGCTAGCGACGATATCGAGTTATTAAATTTTGAGTCACCCATTGCATTATGCGCAGATGAATCTTGCCATACTCGCAAAGATTTACCGTACCTAAAAAACCGATATGACGTTATTAACATTAAACTAGATAAAACCGGTGGCTTAACCGAGGCAAACCTATTAGCTGCAGAAGCAAAGCTACAAGGCTTTGAAATAATGCTGGGTTGTATGGTTGGCAGCTCGCTTGCTATGGCACCATTATCTTTATTAAGCAGCGAAGCCACGTACGTCGACTTAGATGGACCACTGCTAATTAATACAGACAGATCACACGGCTTTAAATTTAACCAAGGCGTTATGCAACCGCTAAATACTCACTTGTGGGGAGGTAAAAACAATCAGGATTTAACTAAGCTGTTAGCGTAAATAAAAAGTAATTATGCAAATAAGGGATACCAAACAGGCTAATATTGGTAGCCCTACTGTAGCAAGCTGCACTCATTTAAAGTGCCTATTGAGTACACGGCAGAAACGTTAAAATACGTACCCACAGCTTAGAAGCTATTTTAAACACCCTAAAAGAAGGCCACCATAATACCCTTAACCATACAACTTGTTAGTAATAAACACATCCCGTTATACGTAAACTCAGAGCGTTGTTCAGAATCTGTTTTTAAAACAAAAGCAACTAAGTAAAGAGTAGCAATAATAGCCACGCTCAACATCAGCCCATATGTAAATGAGCCACAATAGTGTGGTAACACGGCTAAAGCGAATCCTATTATATTACTATCAAACAACGCTTTAGGCTTTTTAATACTTCGTAAAATAACGAATAACTGGATGACAAAAGCAAGGCAATATAACCAAAGAATAGAGGTTGACCATTCGTAGTTTAAGGGGTTTTTAACGTTAAAAGTAGAAAACTCAAAGTTGCTCACAAATACCAATACAGTATTAATAAGTATACTTAAAATAAAAGCCCCCATAAATAGAGCAACTAACACCCCAATTGCACCGACTGCGGTAGCATCTACTTTCATTCTTTCTATAATTACAATAAGGATACTTAACAGCCCGCTTAACTGTAACCATTGCCAATAATTATCTGTAAATAGAGGGATAGCAGCTAAAGCCATCACAGCTATAACAAGCTTACTTCCATCATTTGAGCGCAATAAGTAAAAAGCCATAATAGCTACATAAAAAAGTGCCGTTATATCAGGCATATAAACATCTTCCTTGCGAAATTTAATAAAAATCAATAAACGCAGCTATTATACCTATTACTAAACCTCTATAAAATCCAATAATTGTGTTTACTTTTTAGCTGTGTAATATTAATTCACTATAAAGTACAAGGAACGACAAACCCATTAACCGGTTTGGTATAAAAATAAAAAGGATAAATATGATTAAGCCATTCTATACGAGCTATTTGTTAGCCCTCGCCCTATTAATACCTCATTTTGTAAAAGCAGAGCCAACAACTTTGCAGTATCAGCAAATTCTTAACGATAACCTTACTGAAAACGAGCCTGGGGTATCGGTAATTATTAGCAAAAATGGCAAAGTACTTTTTAAAGAATCGCGCGGGCTTGCTAACCTTGAACACAACATTGCACTTAACGATCAAAGTGTTTTGCGCTTGGGTTCTATTTCAAAGCAATTTACTGCCGCTGCAATTATGATGCTACAAGAGCAAGGTAAGTTATTAACCTCTGATGATATTCATAAGTATGTTGCACGCTTTCCTACAGAGGGCAACCTTGTCACAATCGAAAACTTGTTAACTCATACATCGGGCATGGCAAACTACACAGATGACGACGACCTATTCGATAAGGAAATACAAGTACCCACCAGCGTTGACGATACGCTCACGAGATTTGCCAAACACCCTATGGTATTTAAACCCGGTGAAGCGATGGCTTATTCAAATACCGGTTATTCACTGCTTGGTAAAATAATTGAAGTAGCGAGTGGGCAATCTTATAAAGACTTTATTGAAAAAAATATATTTAAAAAACTAGGGATGACTCAAAGCAGTTATGAAGGACAAGAACTTGTTGCCCACCGCGCAGCGGGGTATGAGCAAACAGAGCAAGGCTTTATAAACACAAGTTATATTAATATGGACTGGCCTTATGCCGCAGGAGCGCTTATATCTACCCCAACCGACTTAAACATTTGGTTTAACGCGTTATCAACGGGGCAACTTATTAGTAAAGCAAGCTATGAAAAAATGGTCAGTCCTTTTAAGCTCAACGACGGCAGCTTTTCATCCTACGGTTACGGATTAATTATTGAGCCTTTGAATGAATACACCGTAATTAAACACACAGGTGGTATAAATGGCTTTTTAGCACACGCACGTTACATACCAGAGCAAAAGCTATATGTAGCCGTACTCGCTAATTCAAACCACATAAACCCTATTTTTATTAACGAAAAACTTACCGCTAAAGCACTTGGTATTGTACTGCCCGAGTTTAAAAAAGCCGATGTAACAGTGCAACAACTAGCGCCCGTATTAGGTGATTACCGTATTGATAAAAATACCTTACGCAGCCTAATTTTTGAAAATAATACTTTGTACTCACAACGCACCGGTGGCGACAAATTAAAACTTATTACTATGTCTAAAACACGTTTTTACTATCCTAATTCAAACAATTACTTAGTAATAGAGAAAAACAGCCAAGGACAATTAGTGATGAAATATTTTAGTGGATTATCAACAACTCCTTCCGAGGCAATTAAAATTTAATTTTAGCGTTAAGGTTAAAGTTATCTCAAACAACCATACCCACGCTTACTCTACTTATAAGCGTGGGTATTACAAACTTATATCCTCATTAGCGCAATAATATGTTATAAAAAACAGCGTAAATGTATAAAAGGTAATAAACCTGTTATTTTTTATATGTTATTTTTATGCTTAACCTTTTTAAAATTACTTATAAACCGAAAATAAGGAATAAACATGCTTTTCCACTCTCTAGGTAAATCCTATATTTTCGCTCCTTTACTCGTTTTTTTACTCTCTGCATGCACTTCAAATCCAACCTTAATGCCTACGCCTAATTTATATGTGAGCACACCTTATTCAGAAAATGATGTGCCTAAAAATCTGCATAATACTAGGGGCTGTTGATCTTTGTAGTATATATATTAATCAGCCCACATTGGTAGCCACATCATAGTAAATGCTAAAGCGAGCATGGAATGATAATTCCGTTCAAGCTTTTCATACCTTGTAGCTATCCCTCTATATTGTTTGATCCGACCAAAGGCATTCTCAACTAAGTGCCTATATTTGTACATGCACCAGTCAATATCTTCATTACCCACTAAACTGTTATCCTTGCGTGGAATAACGGGTGTAGCGCTATTATCACGAATAAACTCTCTTAGTTTTTCACTATCGTAGCCTTTATCTGCGACAACCACATTACTCGTTGGGCAATTGTCTACAAGTGACTCTGCATGGACGATATCATGCGTATTTCCACAGGATAATTCATAATAAACAGGCAATCCTCCGCTATCTACTGCAAGATGAATTTTAGTCGAATTGCCACCTCGACTCTTACCGATTGATTCATTGCCAGCGGTTCTTGCACCGCAACTATGCTGGTGAGCCCTGACAATACTGCCATCAATAAAGATCCAATCCATATCAGCATAGTGGGATAACACACGAAATAATTCATTCAAAATATCTTTTTTGGACCATAAATTAAATCGTCTATAGATAGCACTCCACGAGCCGAAATAAGACGGTAAATCTCGCCAAGGAATACCGGTACGCATCTTATAGAGTATGCCTTCGAGCGTTTTTCTATGCTCAGGCTTATTATAAATTCGACCACTTAAGTGCATTACTTTTGATAAGACATTCCATGTCGCGTCTGTTAACATTAATCTTGGCATGAGGGTTCGGTGTAACGTTTTTTAGCGAATTCAATTATACCTTATCCTCATGCTGTTTGTTTTTTATACCGCAAAGATCAACACGCCCTA
>NZ_AUTQ01000175.1 GCF_000498095.1 Pseudoalteromonas sp. TB64 | reverse complement strand
CATAGGTTAGACATTAAGAGATAATTGGATTCAGGCCGCATTTTAATCGTCCTTTTTCTTTATCTCTTTTTGGGTTCGCTCTTCGTGCATATTTTGACAAAAAACTGATAGTTTTTTGCCATGCTTTATTCAGTGTCGATATCACGCCTTGTGTTATCGACTCCATTAATTGATAAAACCAACCTTGGGTGTTTTTTGCTACCATAAATGTTGATAGCTCAATACCGGCAAGTTGTTGAACACTCATGCCTATTCGCCTCTTTACTAACAACGTCAATAAACTTGCCCACACCAAGCCTTCCATCATGCTCGCTTTTCTGGTGTTAAATTTTTGCAGGTTGCAATAAGACTTCCATTCTTTAAACAGTAACTCTATTTGCCACCTGAGACTGTAGAGCTTTATTACCGCTTCAGCGCTAAATTTTTCTCGATTTAAGTTCGTTGCCCAATAAGTAGGCTCACTTTTTCCTCTAGGCCAGCTCGCAATCAATCGATAATTAGTTTTACCTTCCACATCCATATCGACAATAACACTACGACGAATATGCTTTTTAACGTCCTTTTGCTTCTTCTGTGAAAACCGTTTTAACGCGTTACCGTGACGATTAAAAGCAGCTACTACGGTTGGATTAACCGTGGTTTTAGCCCTGACAACATAAAAGCCTCCTGCTGTATCAATTGATTCAAGATACGATAACTTAAAATAACCTCTATCCGCTAAAAACAAGGTGTCGACTAACGATTTAGCATCAGGTAAAAAATCATATTCAGCTTGGCTATCAGGACTCACTGAGATTTCTTCGGGATAACCTTGAAGCACATCCCAACTCACATGAACCTCTATTGCCGCAGGACTTATTTTAGTAAAGCGACCTTTAAAGGTATCTTTTAAACTATCGTGCACTGCGAACGAACTTCCGTCTTGCAATATGATGCGTTTGAAATCTGACAGTGTGACTTCTGTGCCGAGTATTTGTTGCTGCCATTCATTTAACGCCACATCGACCAGTGATTTCATCAATTGGCTGAATTCAGGCTTACTCAGTTGATTGTGAAACGGTTTATATTGAACATCAGTTTCCGTCAACTTCACAAAATAACGATGTAAATCTGTCACGGTGTTTACCGATTTATCGCCTAGAGCCGTTATTAACGACATGACTAATTCGAAAGGTTTTATTATTCGTTTACGGCTACAAAAACGGCTTGTTTTACCTATTTCGTTAATATTAAAATCGTTAAGCACTTTCGTTATTTTGTTTAACTCAGTATTATATTTATTCATGCTCTGCTTTTGGGATAGATAGTGGTTTGGCGATTACTATCAGATCAAATTCAGAGCATGTTTTCAAGTTTTATTCCTTAAGATCCAACCTATGAACCCCTATTAATTTTTTACGCTTAGTCGATAACATTAAATTAGAAACATCTACTTCTGGCATGCCAAATATCAATTCGCCTAATTCATTTTTATCTGGGTAAAAATGATAAATTGCTAAAGTATCTCTATCTATATTTGACGCTACAAATAATGTTTTGTTATCAAAGTCAAAAGCTAAAGGTGAAATACTTTCTTCATCAAGATCGTATTCACGTAGTACACGAAATTCTTTTTCTCCTTTATTTTTATAATGAAGTTTTCCTTTTAAAGCATTAATAGAAACGGCTATTCTTACTTCGCCATCATGATCTAAAAGCCAACCTTGAAAATCACCTGGGTTTTTAGCAAGAATATCCATCTTGAAATTTCTTTCTCGTTTTCGATCCCACTTACTATTTAACGGTAATTTATAAAGATCCGGAGCTTTAATGTTTCTGCCATTATATTGGATAATGATATGCTCTGGATCATTAGGTAGCATATGTACAATACTTGCTGAACGAATACCTGATGACCCAACTTTAGAACCCACTAACTCTATAACTCTTGCCCTTTTAGCATTTACATTTATTTTATAAAGACTAAAAGCTTCATTTCCATCGCTATCAAGTGTAAAAACAATTTCGTCGTCATTCGCCCACGAAAAGCTATTAATATCTTGATCATCAAACTTTGTTATAGGCTTTGCATTTTTTAGCCCGTCAGTTTCAAGTATAACTATATTTTTACGTTCATTAATTGGAGACAAAACTGCCAAGTATTTTCCATTAGGAGAGAGTTGAAGGTTAGAGAATTTAGGGTTTTTGAAAAAGTCCTCAATTGTTGCTTGTGCTTTCTGTGCACTAGTTTCAAAAGAAATAATGCACAAAAAGGAAATTACGATTAATTTAAATATTGTTGACATAATATTTTCCAATTAATTTAAATACTTCATAACAGCAAATGTATGCTGATGATTTATTAGGTGTTTATTAAATAAAAAAACCCTGCTAAAAATAGCAGGGTTTAACATTTATAACTAAATTACACAGTACTTTGCTTAGAATGTTTGTTCTAAACGTAAGTATAGTGAACGACCTGTTTGATCATATAGTGACCAGTTAGAATCACGGTAATCACGGAATCCGTCATAATAGCTTGGTGCAACTTTATCAAATAAGTTATTAACACCTAATGCAATTTTAGTATTTGTAGGTGCAACATAAGTTACTTGAACATTGTGTTTGAAGTAGCTAGGAACATTAGCTAGGTAGTCAACTTCGTACTCTTCATTACCTGATTCTTGTGTACCAACATAAAACATAGTCCATGAAGCAGAGAAGTCTTCGTAAGCGTAGTTAACCGCTAAGTCAGCTTTCCACTCTGGATAATCTTGTAATCCAGCGTAATCAAATGGTTCTGATTCTGAGTCAGCTACTTCTTCAAACGATAGTACTCTTGATACATTTAATGTACTTGAGAAGTTACCAAAAGATGTATCAAAACGATATCTAGCAGTTAAATCTATACCATCTGTAGAAAGTGAACTTTTGTTAATGTAACCAGTGTACATAAAGTCAACTTTATCAGTAACACTGTTACGGTCAATTACACTTGGTAGTGAGTTTAAACCACCTTGTTCTATTTCTAGACGAAGAAGTTCAGAGTTATCTACACTATCAATCTTGTCATCATAATTAATTGAGTAATAAGTCATTTCAAGAGAAAGGTTTTCAACTGCATCCCAAACAAAACCTACTGTTGTAGAATCGCCTGTTTCTGCTGTTAACTCAGTATTACCACCAAACCATGTTGCAACTTGTTCACCAGCATCACTACAGTAACCGTCAAGCTCTTGACTTGGGTTAGCTGAACACCATGCAGTATCACGTATAGTTGGGAAGCTTAATGCATAAGATTGGAACATCTCGCCCATATTTGGAGCACGGAATGACTCACCCCAAGAACCACGTAGTAATAACGTATCCATTGGACGCCAAGTTAAACCAATTTTTGGTACAAACTTATCAAATGTTGTACTTTTTTCACCAAGGTTTGTAGTACCACTTTGCTCATATTTTTCGTAACGACCAGCAACGGTTAAATCAATATCAAATGGGAACGAAGCTTGTACTTCTACATAAGCAGCAGTACGGTCGCGATTAGCGTAAACATCATCACCGCCTGAACCACCTGAGATAAAACCATTTGCAGATTCTGGGTCACTAATCTGAGAAAAATCGATTTGCTCAAATTCACCACCAACTACACCGGCAATCATAAATTCACCGTCGTCTAGTAATGTAGTTGAAACTAAGCCATCAACCTGTTTACTTTCATAACGACCTTCATAAGTACCAGTATGATTTGCTTGTTGATAAAGCTCACTCATACTTGTACTCCAGTCATCATAAGTCATGCCTGAAACATTAAATACGTCGTACTCTCCAGTATCAATAGCTGCTTGGAAAGCAACGTCATTTACTAGATTTTTACCAAATGAATTTGTTTTAGAAACACTATTTTGGAAATTAACTTCCCAATCAATACCATTACCAACATCTGTATAACCTTCAAGACCAACTAAAATATCAGTAGTTGTTACTTCAGTCGTTGTATCACGATTACCAATTGGTACTGCACGAGTATATATACGTACATCTTCGTCTGATGGGTTGTACTGATTATCTTCACCCATGTAAATTGGTGTTGTAGATACAGGAGTACCCGCATAACGCGCATCGGTTTCATTAAAGCTAGCCATCGCACGACCAACAAAACGAATGTTATCTGCTAGTTCATATGTGAAGTTAGTTAAGAATGAGTTTTTGTTTGTATCAGGGTAAAATTTAGTAACTTCGCCATAGCTATAAGTACAACGACCATTACCGTCTGCATCAATGCCATTCACGGTATTTGGTTCAGCGTCACAAAGCTCAGAGTTTGAGTGATAACCTGTGCTATCTAAGTAGTTAGATACAGGGCTATACGTGCTATATGCACCGTAAGTTTCATCATCTAGTGCCCAAATATCTCTATCGTAAATAGCATCACTTTCAGAATGTTCAAAAGTAAAAATAATATTACCTTTCTCTGCAGTAAAACCAGACGTTACTGAGAACTTACTATTATTTCCACCTTCTACACTTGGTTTATTAAACTCATATTTAAGATTTAAACCATCAAAATCTTTTTTCGTAATAATGTTAATTACACCTGCAACAGCAGCAGAACCATATACTGCAGATGCACCATCACGTAAAATCTCAATACGTTCAACGATAGACATTGGAATAAGAGATGTATCAGCAGAAGCACCTGAAGAAGTACTTGTACCAGGCATACGACGACCATCTAACAATACTAAAGTAGCATCTGAACCTAAGCCACGTAAGTTAACGCTTGAAGTTGCAGAAGAACCGGCACCATAACCCGAAACACCAGTCCAAGAACCGAAAGAGTTTGAAGATAAGTTGTTTAATACGTCACCTACAGATGGCTCACCTGATAGGTTAATGTCTGCAGCTGTAATAACAGTTACTGGTGAACTATTTTCAAGGTCAACTTGCTTAATACGAGAACCTGTTACTTCAACACGTTCAAATCTGTTTTCACTTTTCTCAGCTGCGAATGAACTTGCCGAAAAAGCAGCAGTAGACACTGCACCGAAAGCGATCGCTAAGCGAACTGCCTTTGAAACTTTATTATTTAACATCCGATTCTCCCTAGAATACTTTGTTATTATTTGTTAATTATTATTTATCAATCGCTTTACGACCCCATTATGGGATGAAACGCAACGACCGTGTGATGAATATTAATGCTTTAATACCAAAAAGGTCAACACCGAATTAACTTTTTACATGTAAATTTACATATGTAAGTAAGACCCACATTCTAAGATCAATGAGTTAGGAATAACTTAAAATAATAAGCTATTGATTTGAATTAAATTTTTTATTTATCATTAAAATTGAAAATAATAGAGTTTTTAATCTAAATTATTATGAAAAATCTAAATTATTGTTAATAAACCAAATATCACATATGAATTATTGATTAATGACATCCATAAAAGAATTTTAATTCAACCAGATTAAATTTTTATTCACTAAAAAATAAACCAACTCCAACCCGTTACTTTTTAATAACAAAAAATGAATTATTTACAATATTAGGTTTATGCTTACTTTTGGGGTTTATTGTTTTTTAAAATAAGTACTTTATGTAATAGCGGAGCCAACTTATAAAAAACTAAGCTGCTCACCTTGGAGTTCTACTGAGGCTGATTCTAATGAGTCTAAAATCATTTGCGCGATGGGTTCTAGCTGTTTTTGTATATAAAGAGGGTAATTTAGACTGTTTTTATCTTTTGGTATTTGTGGTCCTTCTTTCGTATAAATATATTCAACAATTTGACCGCGTGTAACTTCAAAGTTAGCATTTTTAGCTTGTTGTTTTTTTATAGCTTGTACATGTGGCGGAATATTTTTTAAATATTCATGTAAATGCTGCCCTAACCGTTTTCTATAAATTAATTTGTGATCAAACTCTCCTGCATACAGTCGTTCAGTATAGTCTTTTATAATGGGCGCTATATCACTTGCTTTGAAGTTATCTTTAAATAAAGCACCAAATAGCTCTTTCTGAAACTCTTGAGCAAACTCGGTCCAATCACTTCTTACTGTTTCCATGCCTTTAAATATAAGTTTAGGTTGCTTATTATCTATTATTTGCCCTACATAGCGTTTTTTAGAACCTAATTTTTTTCCTCTTATAGTAGGCATAAAAAATGGACTATAGTGAGTTTCAAACTCAATTTCTAAATAGCTTGGCAAATTAAATTCTTTTTTAATATATTCTAGCCAACGTGTATTAATCTCACTCGCTAGCATTGCCCCAACTTCACTGCATTTTTGTGTTGAGTAATCATCACTTACTTTTACAAATGTTGAATCTGTATCACCATAAATAACTTCATAACCAAGGCTTTCGATCCATTTACGGGTTGTTTGCATAATTTCATGCCCCCGTAATGTTATTGAGCTAGAAAGCCGTGGGTCGTAAAATCGGCAACCTTTAGAACCAAGTACGCCGTATAAGCTGTTCATTATTATTTTTATAGCTTGCGATAGCATTGGCTGATTAGTGTCTTTTGCTTTTTGACGGGTATGAGTTAAATGTTCAATTAATAAAGGTAAATGATGTTCATTTCGTGAGAAAACCGCTTCATTAAACCCTTTAATAGCGTGCTCTGGTGAGCCTAGCCCTTTAATTAACCCGAGAGGGTCAATACAAAAAGTTCGCATGATTGAGGGATATAGGCTTTTAAAATCTAAAACGAGTATATTTTTATAAAGCCCAGGTGTCGACTCCATTACATAACCGCCAGGGCTTTCAAAAGATAAACCATGATCCCCTAAATTAGGCGCAATATAGCCACTGCGATGTAATAAAGGTAAATATAAGTTAGTAAATGCGGCAACCGAACCACCCATTCGTTCAAGCTCAAGCCCTGTTAGTTGGGTTCTGACTATTGCAAATTCAAAGAGCTTTAACTCTGTAAAAATTCTATTAACGAGTATACAATCTTGCCGATTATAAGCAGCTAAACTTAATTTATCTTCATTAAATTGGCGTATAATTTCACTTAAACGATTATTCGCTTGAATTAATTTAGACTCACCTAAAACCTTATGTGAAATATTGGCAAGCGAGTAATTATCAAAGTGATAAGTGGCATTCTTTAAGGTATCAATACCATCAATAACACTTCGACCTGGTAAGGTAAGGCGAGTGTAATGTCCTGTTTTTATGTTTAACGTTTGCTGATCTCTACCAAAATCAAGCGTTAATCCAAGCGCCTCGGCCCTTGAATTAAGAACAGAAAAATCAAATTCAATAACATTCCACCCAACAATAACATCTGGGTCATTATTATTTATATATTGCTGTAATTTTTGTAATAAGCTTATTTCGTCAAAGCACCAATCAATATTAAATGATTGATTATGCTCTTGTAGCTCACCAATCATTAACACCGTATCAAGACCATTTCCTACAAGTCCAACCGAAAATAACACGCCTTCTGCGTTGCACTCTATATCTAGTGAAAGCGATTTTAGCTTTGGAGTATATCCAGGGTTTGCTTTTAACTTTGCATCATCAATTAAAATAAAACCATTTTTTTGAGATACGTCTCCAGTAACCCACACCCCACCTTTTATAAAACGCTCCATTAAAAACCGATCACTGTGACGTATGTCTGCTTCGTATATATTTATACGCTCTTGAAGTAACATGCGCGCCTTATAAAGGGTGCCTGTGTCATTAAAATAGCAGCCTATGCATGCAACTCCACTAAAATGGCGCATTTCTACCATTTTAAAGTTAACACTTATATTTTCTTTATTTAGTATGCTTTGTGCAAAATTATGTTTATCTTGTGGAATAAAAAACACAGCTTGTTGGTTTTCAACAAGCACTTTAATAGGTCCATGCTCTGATACAAGCCAATAGCAAAGCGTGATCCCTCGCCTACTCTTAGATGAGTATTGTTGCCTTGATAAAATAAAGCCCTGATAGATTGCTTGTGTCAATGTACGATCCCACTTAATATATACACTGTAATTATATACATACTTTAGGTAAATCATCCCATGCTTTCTGACTCACTAAAAAAAACAATTAGGCAAGTACACCAGCATGTGGCTAGTAACCTAAATGATTATCGCCCTCGCAGCAGTCAAAACTACCTTGTTGCCGAAATAGCAAAAACCCTTGCAGGCGAATATCACAAAAAACAACGCATATGTGTTATCGAAGCTGGCACCGGTACTGGTAAGTCTCTAGCTTATTGTTTAGGCGCATTGCCTCTTGCCTTAGCTCAAAAAAAGAAGTTGGTTATTTCTACAGCAACCGTTGCGCTTCAAGAACAATTAATAGCAAAAGAGCTTCCATTTTTTAAAAAGCATTCCGGACTCGACTTTAAATTTGACTTAGTAAAAGGTCGCCATCGTTATATTTGTGCCCACAAACTACACAATGCTGTAAATGGCGATAGCCAAACACAAATGGATTTTATGCCCACGCTTACCTCACCATTAAGCCCAATGGAAACCAAATGTTTAAATGAGTTATACAACGCGTATGTAAATAAAAAATGGCAAGGTGATAGAGACAGCTGGGCTGATACCGTACCAGACAAAGTGTGGAACTTAATAGCGTGCGACAAACATTCGTGCCAGCGCCAAATGAAAGCACATCAAACGTGCCCGTTTCAGCTTGCTCGTAATCAATTAATGCAAATGGATGTGCTGGTAATTAATCACTCTTTATTACTTGCCGATTTAGACTTAGGCGGCGGTAAAATTTTACCCGAACCCGACAACACTATTTACGTAATTGATGAAGCGCACCATTTAGCGCATATAACACGCGATTTTTCTTCTGCCGCAGCAACAATTAAAGGCACGATAGAATGGCTTGATAAGCTCACTAAGTTTAGCGGGAAAATGGCTAAAATTTTAGTGGGTCAAAGGGCTATTGGACAAAACTTTAAACTTTGCGACAGTATTAACGATGCAAATAAAGATTTAAAAGTAGTTCGCGATATTCTCGATAATGCCGATTTTGAATATTCAAAAGATGATACTTATCGCTTTGAGCACGGTGAAATTCCAGAATCGCTGCACAGTAAAGCTAAAGATATAAGCGAAGCCACGCAAGACGCACTTCGTTGTTTAAACAAAATGCACGACACCCTTACCCAAGATGTAAGTGATGGCGACATAAAACCTTACGTTGCCGACCCAATACTAGGCGAAAGCGGACAATATATAAACCGATTAGAGCAATTAAATAAACTGTGGTTTAGTTACGCTAAAAAAGGTGAAGGTGCTCCTCATGCAAGGTGGATAAAACGTCTTGAATATAAAAGCCACCACGATCACTTATTAAGCGACTGTCCTATCGAAGTAGGTTACTACCTAAAAGATAAGTTGTGGAGAGAATGCGCAGGCGCTGTTTTATGCTCAGCTACGTTAAGTGCACTAGGCTCGTTTGATCACTTTGCTTACGAAACAGGACTTGCCAAAGAGGAAGGGGTTAAATTTATTAAAGTACCTTCTCCTTTTGATTATCCAAAACAAGCTACTTTACGCATTCCTGTATCTAAAATAGAACCAACCGACAAAGAATTTAGCGACCACTTAGCTAAAACATTACCAGAGTACCTAAATGATAAAAAAGCGAACCTTGTATTGTTCGCTTCTTATTGGCAAATGGACCACGTAACAAAGTTTCTTAGAACAAAAGGTTTTAACTTATTAGTACAAGGTGAGATGTCGCGAGAGGCTTTGCTCAAATTACACACTAAAAATGTAGACGAAGGCAAAGGTAGTATTTTATTCGGAACACAAAGCCTTTCAGAAGGTCTTGATTTACCTGGTAAATATTTAGAGAACCTAATTATTACTAAAATCCCCTTTGCGGTTCCTACTTCACCTATAGAAGAAGCGCAAGCAGAATTTGTGCAAAGCAAAGGCGGTAATCCATTTTTAACGATTACAGTGCCCGACGCCGCAAAGAAATTGGTACAAAGCTGTGGTAGACTGCTGCGAAAAGAGAGTGATGAAGGCTGTATTACTATTCTCGATAGACGCTTAATTACTAAGCGATACGGTAAAGCCATGCTCGACACCCTACCACCTTTTAAAAGACAAATAGATTATTAATGTTTGAACTCGCACTCGATCCAACAACCTGGGCTGTTTTATGTGCTGTTGCACTTGCCGCAGGTTTTATAGACGCTATCGCTGGTGGCGGTGGTATGTTAACTGTGCCTGCTTTATTAACTGCTGGCTTACCTCCACATTTAACATTAGGAACAAATAAACTAGCAGCAAGTTTTGGCTCCTTAACAGCAAGTTATACATATTATAAAAAAAACTTATTTAGCCCAAAATTTTGGGTCGCATCCATTATTGCCACAGCAATAGGGGCGTTAATTGGTACTGTTGTCGTTGATCACCTAAGTCTCAATTTTTTAAATAAACTACTGCCTATTATCATCATTTTAGTCGCATGCTACAGCTTGTTTGGCAACTTGAGCACAACTCAAGGCGACGAACTGCCTAAGCTCACTAAGATTATGAAAATTAAACAGTGGTTACAAGGTTTAGTATTAGGCTTTTTTGACGGTTTAGCAGGTCCTGGCACAGGTACCTTTTGGACAGCATCAAATGGCATGATTTATAAAATGAATCTACTTTTGAACTGTGGTTTAGCGCGTTCAATGAACTTTGTATCTAACTTTATATCGCTCATAACCTTTGTAGCTTTGGGGCATGTAAACTTTTTACTTGGCATTACCATGGGCTTTTTTATTATGCTTGGTGCATGGATTGGCGCCCATTCTGCGATACGGTTTGGCAGTAAATTTATTCGCCCTGTATTTAATACTATGGTTATACTTTTAGCATTAAAGCTAATTTATGAGGCTTACTTTTAATATGCACCCTACAGCTTTAGATAAACTACGCCAACAAGTTGCAACACTAAAACAACAAGCCGAGCAATTTGATAAAGCTAAACTTTTTTCTAAAAATCGCTATATGCAAGCACAGCCTAGCTTGTTTGACCGTGCAGTTTTTAGCACAAAGAGTATGAACCTAGCCGATTACGTAATAGAAATAGAAGACGAAGTATCAAGGTTACCACCAAGCGATCATCGCCATGCTTACACTTATGCACTTGAACGTATAGGTGCTCAGGTACAAGCCGTATTTAACGTTATTAAATCAACGCCTATTTGGGTTAAAGAAAACAAAAGTCACTATAAACCTCGCCCTAAGCAAACCGTTTATAAGCAAGCAGTACAAAAAATCATGCAATCATCCCATGAGCTTTACGACGAATTAAAGCAAAACCATGAGTTTGAACGCCGTTTAGTGCTCATGATTGAAGAGCGTAAAATGCAAATGGATAAAGCCTCGCCAGCTAAAGCACAAAAGCTTAACCTTGAAATATTAAGCACACACGCTCGATTAGGCCGCTGCAGAAAAGCAATTTCTGCCACTGAGGACAAAATACAACAAGTAGAAAAACAGCAGCTGCGTTAAGGCGCACTTTACTATGCAGCTTTATTATCATCCATTGTATTCAGATCTTGCTCTGCCAGAGCGCCATCGATTCCCTATTCAAAAGTATCAGTTACTTAAAACCGAAATAAAAAGCCTCGGTGTTTTGGCAAGTGCCTTTCAAGAACCTAAAAAAGCAACCGCATCTCAACTTGCGCTATGTCATAACCAGCGTTATATAAATGACTTTTTAAATGGGACTCTAGGTGATAAAGCGATTAAAAAGATGGGATTTCCCTATTCGCAACAACTTGTAGAGCGTACTCTTTTATCAATTGGCGGGAGTATTCAAGCTGCTGAAGCGGCTTTTAGTCACGATCTAACCTTCAATTTAAGCGGTGGTTATCATCATTCTCATAGCGATTTTGGCAGTGGCTTTTGTATTTTTAATGATTTAGCTATTGCAGCAGCACATTTAATAAATACAGAGCAAGCCGACACTGTTTTAATTTTTGATTGCGACGTACACCAAGGCGATGGCACAGCACAAATCACTAAAAACCATGACCAAATTATTACCTGCTCAATTCATTGTGATCAAAACTTCCCTCGTAATAAGCAGCAATCCACCTACGATTTTGCATTGCCCGCTAAAACAACCGACGCTGAGTACCTTGCTACATTAAGGCAAGCACTCGGTTTTTGCGTGCGCATTCATAACCCTGACATTATTTTGTATAATGCAGGCGCTGATATTTACACTAAAGACGAGTTAGGCTTGCTTAATGTATCGCTCAATGGCGTATATAAACGCGACTTGTTTGTTCTCAACTTTTGTAAGCAACATCAAATCCCACTAATGTGCGCTTTAGGTGGCGGTTATCAGTGCAATTTAACCAAACTAATTAATGTTCATAAACAACTATTTAAAGCCGCTATCGATTTATAACAAGCCTTAGTATAGACTCAGTAAAACGGATTATTTTTAAAGCGGTGGAATATGCGACTACATGAAGACATACACAACTATTACGAAAAGATTGTTCTAGAAGAAATTATTAAACGTAAACTTAATGAACAATACAACGAAGATGTAATGGCAGACTTTTGCTGTACTGTGTTAAATCAACTTCCACCTCGCTACATTCGTTACGATGTAGATATGGCATTTTATTTACCACAAACAGAACGTATACACATGGAAGAACGCGTACAAACAGCTATAAATGTTGCCATCAGCCAAATATCAAAAAAGAAAGAATTACATGACAAATCCACTTGATCAAGCACCAAAACATATCAAACTTGCAGTAGATTTAATTATGATACTAGAGCAACACGATGTTGCTCCAGAGGAAGTACTTAAAGCACTTGAAATAGTTAAAAATGACTTTGAAAAGAATCAAACTGAAAGTTAGTTTTACTCAACCAGCTCAATTGGGGAAGTTATTACAACGCCTTCGTATTTCTCACAATCAACTTTCACTTCGTTAAAGCGATGTTTAGCGCTTACTGATTTTTGACAACTTACATTTTGTGATTTTAAACCATATTGCTGTTTGTATAAGGCAACTATTTCATCAAATTGTTGCTGTTGCACTACTGAAGCTGCATTATAAAAAGCACTACACTGCGACGACCACTCATCAATCCCAGCCTCAGCTGCAACCCCTAACCAGCCCATGCCGAGTTTTGTTGACTGAGTTAAATACTGGCCTTTCAAAAACATAAACGCCAACGTGTATTGTGCGCTTTTATAGTCTAGCAGGCTCTTTTAAATAATTGAAAGCGACCTCAAACTGCCCTTTTCGATACGCTTTAATACCATTGTATTCATTCTTTTTCATAGTTGTATCACTGTAAAGGTTGATTGGGCTTGAATTACATCCCCACAACAAAGTGATAAATACCATAGAAGCTACTGAGAACTTTTTCATTCTTATCCTTAATTTATTATTTTTATATGCCAGTTCCGAATATGGCTTACACTTTTTATAAACCCTGTTATTCTAAAAACCAATCAGCATAATTAAAATACTATTATGACCTTAGCAAGCTTACTGCGATTATTTTTTCTGGCCGCTATTTGGGGCCTGCGGTATTAATTGAGCTTAGAGTCGGCTTTGCTGCAGTTACTTTATTTATTGTTGCTTTGTATTTAAAACGCCGCTTAGCGTTTACCCAACATAAAAAACACTTTTTTATTATAGGCGCGTTTAATTCTGCTTTGCCGTTTTTATTTTTTGCTTACGCAGCCCAAACTATTAGTGCATCCACACTCTCAATTTTAAATTCTACAACACCAATATGGGGTGTTGTCGTTGGAATTTTATGGACGAAAACAAAGCCCAATAAAATTATGGTCCTTGGTTTATTACTTGGCTTAATAGGCATTGCAATACTCGTTGGGCAAAATCATTTTGTATTAACTAGCCGATCCATCATAGCTATAGTAGCAGCATTAAGCGCATCACTTTGCTATGCCATTGCATCGCATTACACTAAAAATGCGCCTAAACTGGCCCCATTCGATAACGCCCATGGCTCAATGTGGGCTTCAAGCTTTATGGTATTGCCGCTTATCTTATTTATGCCAATACGAGAAATACCAAGCACCAACGTTATGCTAGGTGTACTCGTATTAGGAGTAGTGTGTACCGCCCTTGCTTATATTTTATTTTTTAAATTAATCGACGATATAGGCCCAACTTCTGCACTCACTGTTACCTTTTTAATTCCGTTATTTGGTATATTTTGGGGGCATTTGATTTTAGATGAGAAAATAGGGTCCAATACATTACTAGGCGCATTATTTGTAATTGTAGGCACGATGCTTGTTACTGGATTTTTACTACGAAAAATAAACGTTAAAAAGTATTTAGCTGTTATTAAATTATTCGGTCTTAGATGCTAGATTATTAATTACACCTTGCGCATCATAACCGGTGGCATTTGATTTAATCCCCCTACCCATCTTAATACCTATTAGTGTGAATATTTCATTACTTGATCTTGTAGGTAAATCTTCAATTTTTGACGTTTTTGATTTAGAAATCAAACCGCATTCGTCTAATTGTGGGTTAACAAAAACCTCTTTATCGGTAACCTCAAACCAATCATAACCCTGTGTTTGAGTAAGCTTAGCCGCTCTTAATAAAGCAAAATCACTCGCATCTTCAGCATCACTTGTCGTACTTTTAAATTTCACTCGGTAATTACTATCATCAACCTTTTGCTCTGTATACCTAAATAAAGCCTTATCCTCAGGACATTCAGTCGTATAAGTACACCCAGTTAATAAAATAGTAATTGATGCTAATAGTATTACTTTCATAAATTCCCTTATTTATTTTTGAAAAACGACTGTTCGCATAATCAATGCATATTATTTAACATCAATTTAAATAACCTATGAATAACCTAACTAAGGGTTTATTTACAAGTAATTATTTAACCCATAGAATTGAA
Organism: Pseudoalteromonas sp. TB64; assembly: GCF_000498095.1. Lineage (GTDB taxonomy): Bacteria > Pseudomonadota > Gammaproteobacteria > Enterobacterales > Alteromonadaceae > Pseudoalteromonas. The sequence continues at coordinate 4,438 of NZ_AUTQ01000175.1, read as the reverse complement.
CACTCAAAATGAATCTATCATGAATGCATTGTGTATTTGATTTTTTGAATATATTTATATATTTAGGTTCTATTTGATCCCATTTTTTTGCTGAATGAGCAATAACAACTCAGCTGTAGCAGTCGCATCAGCAAGCGCTCGGTGATGGCTGGTTAAATTTAAATTAAAATGAGCCGATAAATTACCCAATGAATACGACTTTAAGCCTTTAAACGCTTTGCGCGATTCAACCACGGTGCACATTTTTGGCATTTTAAAAAAGTGCCCTGCCATCTCGCATTCTTTTTTAATAAAGCCGTAGTCAAAATTAACGTTATGGGCTACAAAAATACTGCCTGCGAGTTTATCTAATAGCGGCTTGGCTATATCGGCAAATACAGGCGCGTTGCGTACCATGCTATCGCTTATGCCAGTTAGTGACGTAATAAAGCCAGGTATATGGCGCTCGGGGTTAACTAAGCTCGTCCAGCTATAAATTACTTTACCGTGCTGCACTTTTACAAGGCCTATTTCGGTAATACGGTTACCGCCTTTTAAGCCGCCTGTGGTTTCTATATCGACCACACTGTAAATACGGTTAGGATCTACAAACCATTTAACCGCAGCAATGTGTACTGTAAAGCCCACGTTTTTTAAATTATCAATGGTGGTTAATTGGTTGCGTCTTAGTTTGTCGCCCGGTGCTTTTACCTCTTCAAAATGTACCTTGCCATTATTGATAACCATTAAGTCGGGGTAGCCGTCTTTTAGCTGTAAATAATGTTTACTCATATTAATTAAATGAGTATTTAAAGCCTCTATTGGGCTATTTAAAATAAGTGCTTCTAGCGGTTGTAACAACTCTTGATGCCATCTAAATAAGCCATTAGGTTGCTCAAAATATTGCGCTATATTTTTACATACTAAATTAAGTAATGACTGTGGCGTTTGACACTGTGCTAAGCGTTCATTTATTTGTACTTGTTGCGCTTCATAAAAATTATCGAGCCTTAATACTTGCGGGTAAATATCAAACTCATTACATGGCGGGTAAGGCGACTCAATAAATAATTCGTGCCAAAATACTAAACCAAATAAACTCTGCCAAAGCGTGTTTTCGGTATTAAATACTTGCATCCCTTGGCGAGTATAATAGTCGTTTACGCCCTGCTCTACTTCACCTCTGTACAATTCATCAATTTCAAGTACGCACTGAGTGTTAGCAAGCATTGCACTTAAACGCGACCGTGTTTTTTTATTAAACTTACGCATTAAAAAATCGTCAGCAAAATACAGTAAATCATCCGTAAGTGGGCTCTCAATAATGGCTTCTAATCGCGCNAAGCCTATACTGCTCTCTTATTTGAATTTCTTGTGCTTCGCTATCATCTATACACCCTTCAAGTAAGCTAAAAGCAAGTTCACTATTAACACCTTTTAACTGTCGATAAAGCTTAACTAATAACTTATTTTTTAACGCAACAGCAATGGCACCGTGCGCGGCTTGCACTAAAACCTGCGGCGCTAAAGCAACATAATCGCTCTCATCCGTTATATTTTTAAATGCTAATCGGTAACGGTTTAATAAATAATTTGATTGTGCTTCATCTAGCGTTTCAAACCGCGATAAGTTCTCGCTATGCCCTTCACGTATAGCCGTTAAACCTAAATCTCGCATTACAAAACGGTTTTGATGATTTACATCACCACCACTTAGTTTGCCCGCAAATAAAAACTCAAAGTACTCGTAATAATCGCTACGATTATTAATTACATATTGGTTATAAAGTGGTGCTAAATCATGTGTACGCGTTTCAAAAAATATACACGCAATATCCACCAGCACACTTTTAGCGGCACTCTTCTTAAAACTTATTTGCTCAACATAACTACTTAGCAACTCCACTAAAGAAGGTTTTGTTAAGTGTGCTAATAGCTGGGAGTAATGCGATTCATTTGGCTCAAACAAAATACCGGCAGTTTTTAGGGTATATATAGCCTGATGTGGTGAGGTTATTTCTTCATAATTTAATGACTGCGTTTGCACTAAATAAGGCTTTCGCGAATACACCCGCGCCAGCATACATTGGCTTTGTTCATCTAGTTGGTTAACTTTATTAATAAACACTTTATGTTTGGGTTCTAACAAGTGCATACACTTGTTGGTCACAAATTCAATGAGTTCTCTAAAGTGCGCTAAATAGTATTTTGCTGGTAATTCTTTTTTCATAACTTTGCCATTACTGTATATAAAAACAGTATCTAGCATTTGTACTTATTATTCAATCTTAAAGTTGTATCAATAGATGTTTAAGTAATATTCAGTAAAGAAAAATGACGTGGCAGTTAGCATTTTAGATAATGGGATCACGGTATATTGAAATAACGGCAATAGGTAGTAAGGCTGAGAGCACTAAGCAAATAAAGCGCTTTTATAAAAAGCGCTAACATAAATATAATTATCGCTTGGGTAAGCTTTTACCTATTTCACCACAAAGCTTAGAAAACGGTAATGTTTGCAAAAATACCGTGCCGCCTTCACCAATACCGCGAACTCGACTGTTAAAAATCCCTTCACCAGAGAAGATTACATTTCTTAGACCACCAGATAACTCTGCATCAAATCGAATACCTTTTGTGTAACCAACTAAGCTGCCACTATCAACAATTAGCTCTTCGCCATCTTTTAAATCATGTTGAATAATTGAACCGCCGGCATGAAAAATTACTTTATCATCACCTTTAATCGACTGGAATACTAAGCCTTCTCCGCCAAAAAAGCTGCCCATACCCGTTCCTGCAAATGCAACCGAGATACTGGTACCAAAAGAAGCTGCTATGTATGCGCCTCGTTGTAAAAATATTTCGCCATCAACTTCGCTCAAGTCAAGCCCAACAATGGTTCCTAAATACGGAGCACCAAATACTACTTTTGCTCGTTTATTACCAACGTTTTTATATTGCATAACCGTAGCCGATTCGCCAGCCATCATACGTTTAGCCGCGCCAAACAAGTTACTTACAAGCCCACTTTTCACTGCACTTCCATCTGTTAGTGTGGCTTCCATAGTAATACAAGTATCCATCCAACTCATTGCGCCGGCCTCAGATATACATATTTCCCCAGGATCTAATGTAATTTCTGCGGCTTCAGCCATTGGTTGACCAATAATTTCAAGATCTATTTCATGACACTGTTTCATAATCGTCCTTGTTTTTAGTTAATTATTAATTGTAATGCATATATTAAACACTATTTGACAATTTTATCCACTGCGCTCAAATACTTTAAACGCAACAATTGTTTTTGTTTACTTGATGAAGTTTACTGAATATGAGTATTTACTCACAATGACATACTATAAGTTACAAGAAAGCATAGAACACGGTTCAATATAGAAATACTATTAATTTTAAGCAGTAAAAACCAAACTCTGAGTCAATTTAAACTTTCGAAAAGTGTTAATTTTATAAACACGTCACTATTTTCAGCTACATATTCAATTGCTACCTCTTTTCCATCAATAAAACGCTTGTACATATCGCCCTTTTAACAATTAATATATTTTTTATCATCTAGGGGCTGTTGATCTTTGTAGTATATATATTAATCAGCCCACATTGGTAGCCACATCATAGTAAATGCTAAAGCGAGCATGGAATGATAATTCCGTTCAAGCTTTTCATACCTTGTAGCTATCCCTCTATATTGTTTGATCCGACCAAAGGCATTCTCAACTAAGTGCCTATATTTGTACATGCACCAGTCAATATCTTCATTACCCACTAAACTGTTATCCTTGCGTGGAATAACGGGTGTAGCGCTATTATCACGAATAAACTCTCTTAGTTTTTCACTATCGTAGCCTTTATCTGCGACAACCACATTACTCGTTGGGCAATTGTCTACAAGTGACTCTGCATGGACGATATCATGCGTATTTCCACAGGATAATTCATAATAAACAGGCAATCCTCCGCTATCTACTGCAAGATGAATTTTAGTCGAATTGCCACCTCGACTCTTACCGATTGATTCATTGCCAGCGGTTCTTGCACCGCAACTATGCTGGTGAGCCCTGACAATACTGCCATCAATAAAGATCCAATCCATATCAGCATAGTGGGATAACACACGAAATAATTCATTCAAAATATCTTTTTTGGACCATAAATTAAATCGTCTATAGATAGCACTCCACGAGCCGAAATAAGACGGTAAATCTCGCCAAGGAATACCGGTACGCATCTTATAGAGTATGCCTTCGAGCGTTTTTCTATGCTCAGGCTTATTATAAATTCGACCACTTAAGTGCATTACTTTTGATAAGACATTCCATGTCGCGTCTGTTAACATTAATCTTGGCATGAGGGTTCGGTGTAACGTTTTTTAGCGAATTCAATTATACCTTATCCTCATGCTGTTTGTTTTTTATACCGCAAAGATCAACACGCCCTA
>NZ_AUTQ01000174.1 GCF_000498095.1 Pseudoalteromonas sp. TB64 | reverse complement strand
AATACTAAAGGAGAACTGTGTGGTAGTAATAGAAATAATAATTGTATTAGCAATTTGGTTTGCAAGTGGACATGCAATAAGTAAAATTTATTTTAAGGCTGGATTTAAAGACACGCCAATATTTGTATTTTGGATTCCAGCACTAAACCTGGCGTTTTTGTTTTATTTAGCTTTCTCAGAATGGCCTAGATTTAAGGAGAATGTATAATGGGTTTTATTATAGCTACCGCAATTTGGGCATTGATAGCGTTTGCAGGTTGGCGCGTATTTACTAGAGCTGGTTTTAAAGGCTGGATGGGTTTTCTTTTTTTAATTCCTGTAGTTAATTTTATAGCATTGTTATATTTAGCTCATAAAGATTGACCTATTGAGAATACACAAAACTAGCAAGAGGCTATTGGGTAAATGGTGTCAAATTTTGATTCCATACATCAAAACATAAATTAGTTAAAAGCTTTTGAGATAGGCTAGGGGAATGCTTTAAATGTAAAACATCGGCGAATTCTTATATGTAATATGCGCCGATGTTTATACTTTATTCAAAAAGAGCCAATGACTTGTGAGCTATTAAGCCTTAGTCTTGTTTGCGGTAAAGGCTTATTAAGCATATCGCTAAAAGTAACGTTGCAATCATGCCTGAGGCGCCAGCAACAGCTGATGGAAGAAATCCATCACGGCCAAAGGTGATTAAAATGCCATTGGCTAACATTGCAGCTCCGCCAGCTAAGGCTGTAAGTCCGCCAATTGCTTTGCCACCTTTAGTGATGAAAGACAGGCCAAAAACAAGTGCTGCTAATCCCAATAATAATTTAGCTGTGTAGTAAATCATGAATGACAAAGAAACCACGCCACTAATTAAAGGTTGTGCGCCTTCTACTGTGCCCGCAACTTTACCAAATGTTGAAAACAACGTAAGACCAATACTCACCTGTACTATATTTAGTACCGCAGCAAAGGCGATAGCCGACCATCCTAGTTGAGAATGTTTTGCTTGTACCATTGCCGTACCAGCAAAGGCCACAAGCAAGGTAAATATGAGTGCTTCTAGTCCCCAAGAAACTTGCCTTGAAAAGCTAATTTCGGCACTGTAAAGGGCTGAATAAATACCCTGTGATATTGCCAATAACAACAATAAAGATGCTGTAATTAGGGTGATGCGTTTATTCGTAAATTCCATTATGGGCCTCTTATAATTTTATATTTAATGCTTTAAAAAGCGGTAACAGATTTGAATAAATCAAACAGATGGGGCTTTTTAACTAATTAGCGTTCCTACTAGCTAATATAAGACAGGTAAAGTTATTTAATTATTTCACTTAAACCTATAAAAATAATAATTAATAACAAATAGGCTAAAGCTTTGGTTTTTTAAATCAAAATTAAATTGTAAAACTGTTTTGATTCATGCCATTTATGCCCTCTGGGCGCAACGTCTCATACTCGCCGAGTAAAGCAACTTTCAATTACTGAAAGGGCATTAACTACGAATAAGTGGCTTTTTACACAAAATTTAAAAGCCACTTATTGAATCGGGTAATTGTAACTATCTGAAGTCACTATGCGCTAAAAAGGCTTAATACCTACTTTTTAAGATAGAAATATAAAATGAGACCAATCACTTAACGCTGTAATAGTTTGCTTTGTAGGGGGGGCAATATAGATTAAACCTGCAATAGCAATAATCGAACACAAGGTAATTAACTTATTATCGAAGTCAGCTATTTTTAGAGCGGTCCCAAAAGAGCGTTTAATTCTGACATTACTCAAATCCACACTGTAAATTTCATCCAGCAATAAATGAATTAATCCTCCTAGTAAAACAAACCCACCCGTTAACCAAGCAAAGATGGCTGTTTGTGTGGTTGATTGGTCGTTCAGTTTCCATGCTACTTGAGTCGTTAATAACGCGCATAACAGTATAAATAGTAAAGAGTGGCAACTACCTCTATGTACTGTGATCCATTCAAAAATTGGTCTAATAACATATTTCATAAATCCGTAAACCAATAAGGGCACTACGATTAACTCGATAAAACTAATTTCAATAATCAGCTCGGTGGTTATGTAATGCAGTACTAATAATACAGCGCTGAGTGCAAATAAGTTAAAAATAGTATCGAGTGATGTAGAGTTATCTGAATCTATATCGGGTAATAAGCCGCCAATTGAGCCTAAAAACCATAACCAGAGCGCGCTTTTTAATTCAATATGTCCTGCAGATAATAAGGTGGCTGAGGCTAAGCCTGTGACGATTACGGCAGTATTAAGATGAGTATTGAAGTTTGCCATTGTATCTCTTGATAGAAAAATAGATGTGTATTTTAACAATTGATAAGTTCATTGTTCAATGTACTTTAAAGATTGAAGTTGAAATAAACTTCTTATTGCTTTGATTAATCATTATTTTTTACAATTGTTATTCTTTTTCGCGCTTTGGGTTGCCACTAAGTGGTAATTTTTTGATTACGACAAGTGGCACAGTAACGATCGGTGATTCATTGGCTATTATTCGTTGCTTGGCGCGTAAGAGTGTTACGCTAACTGGTATCCCGAAATTAATATTGAGTAAGCTGCGAAAATAGATATTCTTTTATCTATGATGGCAAATGAGTTATTTGATTGTGTAGAGAAAGGTCGCCTTATTAACACATTTAAGATGTTTTTGAAGGTGGACTTGCTGACTGTGATTCACTTGCACATGGTTTGCTGGGGTTATTCAACGCTTCTTTATATGGACGAGGCAGGCTTATATATTGAAAAGTACATTAATGTATTTCGCCGGATTGAAGATATGAAAAAGCCTAGTAGATTTATTGAACCAGTAAAGCTGTAAATTTATTGCGGGAGGGATTACCGTAATCCCCCCGAAAATAAAGGACATGTTGCCACCCCTAGGAATTATTACAAAAGTTACGATGCTAAAACTAAAACATTATATACAGTAGAGGAATATAAAGTAGAGGAATAGATATGAAGAGGGGTGTAGTTTTAAGTTTGGTCATACTTTTAAATAGTTATTCTACTTTAGTAACTGGTAATGATATGGAAGATAAGAATATGGGTAATGAGATTATTAAATTTTCTGGTTGGGCTATTCCATATGTTGTAGTTGCCTACAATGATTTTGTATTAAAAAATAGCTCTATTAATAACTATCAAATTTCAGTAGAAGATAATAGTAATTTAGTTATTGTAAAGTTTGCTCCCAATTTTTCACTTTCTGAAGGAATGATACTAGGAGGAAAAACAAAAAACGGACAATTCGTAAAATATACATTTGAAAAAGAAAGTGAACATAATTTTACTCGGACTTATGCTCGTTAATATTTCTTACACTATTTTTTAATTATACTTAAAAACGTTGATTAATAAATAATTGGCTCACCCATTAGTTAATTTCAGTCAAGTAGATATGTACGTTTCTTTGGTTTATTTACGAGTAATTATAAGTACTTTTAAGTTTGACGGAGTTATTTATATGAGGTTGCTTGTTTTAATGTTGTAGTAAGTATGCGCGATCAATAGGGTTTGAACTTTTAAGTTCAACAGTAAATTTTGTGGCACATTTTTTAGAGTTTTATTATAGTGATTACTCGTTTATTTAAATTGTGTTAAACGATTTAAGCAACTTAGCTCTGCGTTGAATATAAATAAAAAGCTATGCACACGTTATTTTTGATTTTTGATAGAGCAAGGATGATCTAGATTGATTGAACTACCCGTATTTATATTCCTTTGTGGTTTGTATTTTTTTATTGATAGTACTAATACTTCCCTGAAAGAGGCTGGTATTGCTTTTGTGGTTTATAGTATTTATATAGTCATTTATAAATTAGTTACGCCTTTTTCACCTTACCCAACCCAATATACAGCGAAGCTTTTTGGTTTATTACCTTTACTGTCATTTTGGGCAATCATATTCCCACATTTTAATAACCATTCACCTGAGTACGTTACCAAGTTTATTGGCTGGGTAGGGTTAACGACAGCTTTTTTGATACTCTGTTATTTTAAACTATTCGTGTGGTAGCTGTAATTACGCTAATGCCTATACCTACTGAAGGTTGTACTTACTAAAAATCACTTAATTAAATAGCTTTTGTATCTATATAAAAATTTAGCTGAAAAGAGAGTCGTAATTACTATGAATTGGAAAGATAAGCTTTTATTTGTCGCATCTTGCGTTGATACTAATGATGAAATTCAGGATGATTTTTTATTTAAAAAATAGGTGCTAAACCAATAAAAGGTATAAAGGAATTTTAATGACTATTAAAATATCAGATAAGTGCGATCAAGCTGCAGTAGATGAAATTATAGCTATCGGGTATCCACAAAATATTAAGTACATGGATGAGTTGTTATCTTGGACTTGTGATCCAAATTGGCCAATTGCTGGGTCAATTTATGAGTATTTTATAAAGCTTGGAGAAAAAGAAGTACATAGGATTCTCGAAGAGGCGAATAAACCAGATTACGACTGGAGATACACCCTTATAATTCAAATAATAGCCTCTTATGATATAAAAACTCTGAATAAATGTATTAAGAGTTTGACGCTATGGGCAACTCAAACGGGTTCTGAAGAATGTGATTTTGAGTCTATTCGAATTTTAACAGACCATAATTTAATTCCAGATGCTGAGATAGCAAAAATAACGAAAAGAAATTTATTTGTATATAACGTATGGATAAAAGAGACGCTTGAAGCTGGCAGTAGAGCTATTTATAGCTCTCCTTTAGGTGAACATGAGTTATAAATAAGTGAAAATGGATATTGTTTTCTTGATTCTATGATATCCATTTAATTTCAGATCTTAATACAAAAAATCCCGCTAATTTTTTAGCCGCTATTGATAGCTATTATTTAAAATTAATACAAAGCGACTAGACCTTTTAAAAGCTGCTTACTTAAAAGTAGTAAACTCAATTTATTGCTCAGCAAGTTTTAAACTACTCAGACTTACAAATTTTTAACCAAAATATCTTAAACTTCTCATTTGTAAATTTTTAATATGTTATATTTTTGCAATTACATATTGCTATAGTATAACATTGCCAAACTGTAAATAATGATAGTAGAGTTTGAGTGTGGCAACATCAACTGTAGATAATAAATCAACATCTGTTGATTCACTAAGCCCTGAAACAAAACCAGTAGGTAATATACAAACAGACAAAGTCCAACCAATTATTGAAGTAAGTGCGTTAAGTTTTAGTATTAAAAACAATGCTATTTTAAAAAACTTAAACTTTAGCGTCGCTGCCGGTGAGGTGTATGCACTGCTTGGTGGAAATGGTGCGGGTAAATCAACTACTTTAAAGACCTTGTTGGGATTTAATAAGCCAACAAAAGGTTCTGTAAAAGTAGCGGGTAAAGAGGTGACTAAAGCACTTGATTTTGTTCGCGGGAAAACTGCATATTTGCCAGAGTCTGCTACGTTATACCCGCATTTAACCGCACGCGAAAACGTTGAATATTTTTTATCGTTAGCGGGTATTAAAAAGTCACGCGATGACATTAATACTGCTTTTAATCGTGTTGCATTACAACCTGATGCGTGGGATCGCTACATGCAAACCTATTCAAAAGGCATGAGGCAAAAAACAGCAATTTCGCTTGCCATATTGCGAGAAGCCCCTATTTTTTTATTAGATGAGCCAACCTCTGGTCTTGATCCTGTTGCTATTGATGAATTTAATCAGCTTGTACGCGAACTTGCCCTTACTGGCGCAACTATTTTAATGGTAACGCATGATGTTTATGGCGCTTGCCAAGTTGCTAATCGCATTGGTTTATTAAAAAACGGCGAGCTGGTGGGGGAATTCAATGCCCCTGAAAATGGCCGTATTAATACCGAACAAGTTCACGCTGCCTTTGGTGATTACAAGAGCCGAGGCAATGAATGAGTATAAACAACGTCTCAAAATTAGTGCTTATTGCCAAGGATGAATGGCGTTATTGGTTGCGTTCTAAATTGGCAGTCACTGTACTTGTTATTGGTTTGGTACTTACACTTACCTCGGTAATTGTAACAGCCATTACCATGATTGAATTAAGCCACACTAGGCACGAACTACAAACAACGAGCGATAAAAGTTTTGTTGATCAACCCGACCGACATCCACACAGAATGGTGCACTACGGGCACTATGCATTTAGAACGCCAGCGCCTTTAAGTACGCTCGACCCAGGTATTGATGCATTTACTGGTAACTCAATCTTTTTAGAAGGACACAGGCAAAATAGCGCAATGTTTGCAGATAACCGCCAGGGCACAGCTTTGACTAAATTAGGAAGTTTAACGCCTGCGTTTATTGTGCAAACGCTTGCTCCGTTGTTACTTATTTTAATTGGTTACAGCGCTATTAGTCGCGAACGTGAATTGCAAACGTTGCCTTATTTACTCTCGCAGGGGACATCGGGTTTAACGCTTATTGCAGGTAAAGGCTTGGCACTTCTTTGTGTTGTAGGGTTAATTTTAATTCCGCTTACGGTTTCATCTTTATTCACTGTTTTAAATGGCGAAAGTTTACTTGCTGTAGCCAGTTTTATTTTGGGTTATGCCCTGTATTTATTTGTGTGGGTATTACTGATTTTATTAGCCTCTAGTGTGTTTAGTAAAAATAGTGGCAGCTTTACCGCTCTTATCTTTGTATGGATTTTACTGTGTATTGTTATGCCACGAGTAGCGAGTACAACTGCAGCTACTGTTGTGCCATCACCAGGTAAAATAGAAACCGATTTTGCAGTAAAAGCAGAGCTAAGAAAGCTAGGCGATAGACACAATGCCAACGATCCTGCTTTTAAGCAGTTTAAACAATCACTACTTAAAAAATACAACGTTGAAACGTTAGACGAGTTACCCGTTAACTTTAGAGGAGTGGTTGCTGGAGAGTCTGAGGCTAAACAAACGGCTGTTTTAAATAAGTTTGCTGAGCAACGCATGCAAGCGGAGCTTAAACAAACTCAGCTTTCGCGTAATTTTGGTTGGGTTACACCTATGGTGGCAATTAAATCATTATCTATGATTGTTGTTGGTACGAGCATTGAAACACATCATCGTTTTTTACGCGAAACCGAACAATTACGCTTTGATTTTGTGCAAGGGCTTAACAAAATTCATAGTGAAAAGCTGACCTACCAAGACGACATAAATCGTAACGCCAATGCAACCGCAACAAAAAAAGCACGTGTGAGCGCTGATAATTGGCAAATACTGCAAAACTTTACCTTTAATAGCGATAGTGCATTGGTACGAGCCGAGCGAAGTACATCTGCATTTTTACAGTTATTACTGTGGATTGCTGTGTTAGTAGGCGGTATAAAATTTGTAGGGAAACGTTTGTTATGAGCTATTTGCTTTTACACCTAAAACGAGAGTTTGGCTTTTTACTTCGTCAAAAATATTTAGTGGTGCTTTTACTTTGTACATTTACGGTGTCTGCGTTTGCGGTTTTAAGTGGGCTTAGTGAAGTAAGCCAGCAACGCCAAACTATTGAGCGTTTAAAATCGGCTGATTTAACCGAGCGCTTAAATGTGCAAAGCCAACAAACTGATGCAGGTATGCTGGCTTATTATACTTTTCATTTAACGTATTCATCGCCTTCAAACTTAGCGTTTGCAGCCTTGGGGGATCGCGATATTTACCCATGGAAACACCGCATAAACTTACTCGCACTTGAGGGACAGATTTACGAAAGCGATGCACAAAACGCAGAGCTTGCTCAAGCCGGTAAAATTGATTTTGCGTTTGTGTTAAGTGCATTAGCACCACTAATAGTCATTTTGCTGTTCCATGATTTGTTTGCCAGCGAACGTACCAGTGGTCGTTACGATTTATTAGTCACCACGGCGCGCTCTTATTTTGCTTTATGGGGCGCACGTATAGCAGTGAGATTTACTTTATTACTCGCGTGTTTAATGCTGCCATTTTTTGCTGGTGCTTACGTTGCAGGTAGCTCAATTTATGATGTTTTTTTGATAGCCATTATGTGCGTTGCCTATTTAGTTTTTTGGACTGCACTGAGTATTTTAATGGGTAAGCAAGCAAACAGCGCACCGCGTGTAGCCTCCTCTTTAATAGGTATATGGGTGTTAGTTGCTTTTATTATTCCTATTTTAGGTGATTTAGCCATTAACAAAACTGTGCACTCACCTAAAGGTGGCGAAATTGTACTTACCCAGCGCGAAGCAGTTAACGATGCATGGGACCTACCAAAACAGACCACAATGGACGCTTTTGTAGCTAATCACCCCGAATGGAAAGATAACGTTGATATGCAAAGTGAGTTTGAATGGAAATGGTATTACGCTTTTCAACAAATAGGGGATGAAAAAGCGGCTGTTCTATCGCATGCGTACCGTGATTCTGCGCGCAAAAAGTATCAATTAGCAGGCGTTGTATCGTGGTTTTCACCTCCATTATTGCTACAACGCAGCTTAACGCGAAAAGCAAAAACAGATGCAATAGCGGCATCGAGATACGAGTACCAAATACGAGGATTTCATAAATGCCTGAGAGAGTTTTACTACCCTTGGTTATTTATTAAAAGTGATATGACTAAAGCCGCGCTTAACAACATGCCAAGCTTTAGTAAAACAATACTTAATGAAAAGGATAAGCCTGAGGTTATAGGCGTTCAGTTAAAAGAAAATTTATCAGTTAACTAACTAGCAAGGTTTATAATGAATACTAGGGGCTGTTGATCTTTGTAGTATATATATTAATCAGCCCACATTGGTAGCCACATCATAGTAAATGCTAAAGCGAGCATGGAATGATAATTCCGTTCAAGCTTTTCATACCTTGTAGCTATCCCTCTATATTGTTTGATCCGACCAAAGGCATTCTCAACTAAGTGCCTATATTTGTACATGCACCAGTCAATATCTTCATTACCCACTAAACTGTTATCCTTGCGTGGAATAACGGGTGTAGCGCTATTATCACGAATAAACTCTCTTAGTTTTTCACTATCGTAGCCTTTATCTGCGACAACCACATTACTCGTTGGGCAATTGTCTACAAGTGACTCTGCATGGACGATATCATGCGTATTTCCACAGGATAATTCATAATAAACAGGCAATCCTCCGCTATCTACTGCAAGATGAATTTTAGTCGAATTGCCACCTCGACTCTTACCGATTGATTCATTGCCAGCGGTTCTTGCACCGCAACTATGCTGGTGAGCCCTGACAATACTGCCATCAATAAAGATCCAATCCATATCAGCATAGTGGGATAACACACGAAATAATTCATTCAAAATATCTTTTTTGGACCATAAATTAAATCGTCTATAGATAGCACTCCACGAGCCGAAATAAGACGGTAAATCTCGCCAAGGAATACCGGTACGCATCTTATAGAGTATGCCTTCGAGCGTTTTTCTATGCTCAGGCTTATTATAAATTCGACCACTTAAGTGCATTACTTTTGATAAGACATTCCATGTCGCGTCTGTTAACATTAATCTTGGCATGAGGGTTCGGTGTAACGTTTTTTAGCGAATTCAATTATACCTTATCCTCATGCTGTTTGTTTTTTATACCGCAAAGATCAACACGCCCTA
>NZ_AUTQ01000173.1 GCF_000498095.1 Pseudoalteromonas sp. TB64 | reverse complement strand
GCTTCGGTATATTGCGACCCGTTAAGTGCCTGTTGCAAGCTATTAGCAATAGTGCCAAATAGCGCAATACCCGCCAAAGCCAAAATAAGTGCTTGCGGTAAACTTGCAACTAAACCTACTAATGTAGCGGCAAATAACGCCATTATTATATAAAACACGCCTGCGGCAATGCTTGCCCAATAGCGTTTATCAGAAGCTTTGTCTGCTTCTTCACTCATACAAATAGCCGCTGTAATTGCCGCTAAATTTATAGAATACGCGCCAAATGGCGCAGTAATAATATTTAAAAACCCAGTCACATTAAGCGTTGCTGAAATAGGTGCTTTATAATTATGTGCTTTAAGCACGGCTATTCCTGGCAAATTTTGCGAGGTCATTGTTACAATAAACAACGGTAAACCAATGCTAATACATGCTTGTAAATTAAATACTGGCGCAATATAGGCAAATTCACTCATTTTCCAGTGCAGCGTACTTGTATCAATATGCCCCATATTCCACGACAAAAGTACGCCCACTATAAGCACACTTAGCATGGCAAAGCGCGCAAAAAAACGCTTCCCTATAAAGTACATAAGCACCATTAAGCCTATTACTAACGGCATATCGTTCATAAAATTAAATACGTCAATACCAAATGTCACCAATACCCCAGCAAGCATGGCACAGGCAAGCTCACTGGGAATGCGGTTCATTATTTTTTCAAACCAGCCAGTAATACCCGACAAAAACACAAGCAAAGCCGAAAACATAAACGCACCTATCGCTTCGTTTAAATGATATCCCTGTGCGCTTGAAATAAGTAATGCAGCCCCGGTGGTCGACCAGGCAATTAAAATGGGTACTTTGTAATAATATGATAAGCCAATTGAGGTTGTTCCCATGACTAAACCAAGCATTAAAATCCAACTTGCCACTAAATCAGGTGTGCCACCTAGAGTGATCACCACTTGGTAAATCAGTGCAATTGAGCTTGAAAAACCAATAATTACGGCAACTAACCCTGCAGTAATTCGGTTAAGCAACTGATCAGATAGCGTCATAAATCCCTCTTGTGCAATATGTTTGACTCTTCAACATACGTGGCAAATAATTTATTGGCAATTAGCCATTACGCTACAAAGGGTGAAATTAATTCACTTTTATTTTTCAATTAAGTTAACTAAAAAAACAAACATTTCAGTATTGTATTTAACGAAATAAATAAGTACCTATAAAACCCCCAAACCCCGCATAAACACTACAAAAAACTAATACTAAAAAGCTCATAAAACATGCCAAAAATAAATATCCTTATATTTTATAAGGAATTGAAAAACAAACCCTTCAAACTTTTTAATTACATTTATTAACTTGATCTAATCAAACTTATACTATAAAACGTAACATCGATTTAACCAAAAACACCAAAAGAGAAACAAATGAAACGTTCTTCTGTCTTTATTTTAGTGATCCCACTATCGGCATTTGCTATTTACCAGCTATTTATTAACACCGATGAAGCAGCAGAACCGAGCGCTCCAATTGCTATTGATATAGTACCTATTAATACTCAATCGACTAAAAATACACATGCACCAGCACCTATAGATATGAGTAAAGATCCTATAAATGTTAAATCAAACCTACCAGTAGAACAAAGTGAACCATTTAATGAGTTTGATGCTGTAAACCGACTATCAGATAAAGCCAAGCAAGTGCTTATAAACGCAAAAGTACTACCAACCGACTTACACAACGAAGCCTATGTTGAGTTTGATTTAAGCTCGCTTCAAGCCCTTAAAGAGGGTGAGAACTTTGACTTAGCAATTCCTCAAACAGCCGAAACCTATACCGCAGAAGTAACCAATGTAGTAAGCGCCGAAAACGGCGATAAAAGCATATTTGGTAAGGTAACCGGAGTAGACGGACAAATGCACAACACCGTTTTAACCGTAGGAAAAGATGCTGTATATGGGCAATTTACTGCACCAAGCGGTAATTATGTATTCGAAAGTAAAGGAAAATACGGTTGGATAGCGGCTAAACGCGATTTGTATAAAAGCCACATTGAACACGACGTTAGCGCATTAAAACCAAAAAGAGAAAAAGGCGTAGATATTTTTGCACCCAAAACAGACGGTTAATTAAATATTTAAAATAGGTGGATACACCTATAAAAAGCAACGTAATTATAGCTTTAATGAATACTTTACCAGCATCACAAATATTAAAAATAGTTCCAACCACAAAAAAAGTAAGGAAATACAACAATGAAAAAAATAATCACAACAGCGGCTATAACAACTGCATTATGTATGGCAAGTGCTGCACAAGCTGAAACAATTGATATTGGTATTTTATATACTGACCAATCAGCAGCAGCAACAAGTAATATTGATACGAAAATAAGTCAGCTAATTGCTTTTAGTAATCAAGTATATAGCCAAAATGGTGTAGATATTACCTTGCGCCTTGTTGGTAAACAAAACCTAGGCGATTACGCAGTAACCCCTTCAGAAGAATGGTTAGATTCGATCACTGATAGCGCTTATGTAAATGACCTACGTGACGATTGGAAAGCCGATATGGTTGCTGTACTTGGCACAGGTCAAAGCGCTGGTAACGGCCTTATTTCGTGT
This sequence comes from Pseudoalteromonas sp. TB64, assembly GCF_000498095.1. Classification (GTDB taxonomy): domain Bacteria; phylum Pseudomonadota; class Gammaproteobacteria; order Enterobacterales; family Alteromonadaceae; genus Pseudoalteromonas. Next base: position 24,147 of record NZ_AUTQ01000173.1, on the reverse strand, counting down.
GGTTTAGCATGGGTTGGTCAAGGTACCAATGGTAACTTATATAGCTCAATGAGCAGCCGCATGTATTCAATTAGTGCGATTGATTGTGGCGCAACTACATTTTTACACGAACTAGGTCACAACCAAGGTTTAGCGCATTCGCGTCAGCAAGGCGATACCTCAGGTGGTGTTTACACTGACGGTATGGGTCATGGTCAACAAAACGTATTTGCAAGTATTATGGCCTACCCACATGTGTTTGGTAGTGCAACACAGTACGACTACTTTTCTAATCCTAATTGGACAGTTAGTGGATACCCGTTTGGTGTAACTAATGAGTCGTATGCAATTCGTACTGTTACAGCAACAAAAACAAGTATCGCTAATTTTAAATAATTATTACTTGTAAAGATTCTTCCCTTAAGAGCGCCTCGGCGCTCTTTTTTGTAACATTAACAAAAATTAATGTTCTGTCCACCTTCTTGATATACATGGTTAAGTACACTTACTCCATCAGCAATAGTTATTAACTTGGAGTTTCCCATGACCAACCAATCAATTAAAAATACAGCAAAACTAATCTCATTAAGTGCTATTACACTTGCGTTAACAGCATGCGGCAGTAGTTCGTCAAATAACGACAACAACGAGCTAACTGCTTCAGCTAATTTACCAAGTGTGATCATTGGGCAAGTAACAGGTGTAACGTCGGATTCAATTACTGTAAACGATCATATTATTGCAGCAGGCTCAGCAGAAGTAGAAATAGAGGGCAACAACGCAACTCTTGCTAATATAAAACAAGGGATGATGGTAGAAGTAGAAACAAATGGTGCCCGCGCAACTGAAATAGATTACGACCCCGTATTTAAAGGTCCTATTAATATAAAAAATGATCAAGTAAATATTGCAGGAATAACACTCAGTAACTTAAACAGCAGTGACTTTAGTCAAGGGCAATTATTTGAAATAAGTGGCTACAGTCATTCATTAAACTCATTAACGGTTACCTACCAANCCAAGCCCCTATTACTAACAGCCAATCAGAGCTTGAAGTGCAAGGCAGTATTACCAATTTAAACCAGCAGTTGCGCACATTTAATTTAGGTGATTTAGTTATTAACTACCAACAAGCTGAGATAGACGGCACACTAAGTAATGGTCAACTTGTTGAGGTTGAAGGTTTTTATAATAATGCAATATTTACCGCAACCGAGGTTGATGCAGAGCAAAGCCTTAGTTTTACCGATAATATAGACACCGAGCTTGAAGGCGTAATCACCTTTGTAAATAACAATATGAGCTTAATAACATTAAACTCGCAGTGGCAGGTTAGCATTAATGATCAAACTCAATTTGAAGATGGCACCACAGCCAATCTTGTTGTTGGTCAAGTTGTTGAGGTAGATGGTGTATGGCAGCAAGCCGATAATAAATTACTTGCTCAAGAAATAGAATTTGAATCAACAAACATCAACTCAAATACAACTAATCAGCAGTTTTCGGTAGCCGGTGTTGTGAGTTACGAGCAAAATATAGCGACAATAAATAGCATTGAATTTACATTTAATAGCCAAACTGTATTTGAGGATAGATTATCGGTTAACAACCTAGATGGGCAGTGGGTTGAGCTTGAAGGCACTTATAACAATGAGCAAAACAGCGTAAGCGAAGTTGAACTAGAGGACGATACAAGTGAGATTAACTTAACCGGTTTAGTGTCGGCAAATCAAAATCAGCAAGCAACGCTTTGGGGTTATATAAGTGAAGATAACTCATTAACGCAATATTTAAATCAAACTGTAGAATTAGAATGCCAATGGGTTGCAAGCAACCAAGTAAGAGCATGCGTTTTAGATGACTAGTAGCAATATAAAGCGCTGATATAAAGAATAAATCATACGACTAAATAAATGTGTTTAGCTCTCTTATTTGGTAGGCTAAACACATTAAAACAAGAGCATACTTACATGAAACATATTTTTTTGAGCGCCTTATTTTTTTGCAGCGGGTTGTGCTATGCAAGCAGCTCTGCAATTTTTGACAAACTTAATAATGCAAACGAGCCATCACCACAAAGTATTTTAAAAAATATAGAAACCGAATACTTAAATACAGCCGTTATTGTAGAGTTTGAGCTAGAGTTCGAAAAAGGACAAACCACCTACGAGGTAACACTTTTTGAGCAAAAACATAATCGCTTTATTGAATTGCTAGTTGATGTAAAAGGTAAACTAATTGAGCTTGAATATGCCCCGCCAGAGCTTGATGAAGACGACGAAGTTGCAGCCGCTAAATTAATGCGTAAAAAAAATTACCGCATGTATCAACTTGTCCAGTCGTTAGATTCAACACAAACACAATACTTAATAGAAGCTCAACTTGAGCAAGATATGGGCGTAACTTATATGGTTGCTACATTTGTATCGTTAAAAGGGCGTCATAAAAAAGCCATTGATCTCGCAACAGGTAAAAACCTACCACTACTGCGTTGGGGCAATTAATGAAATTACTTTTGGTTGAAGACGACAAACAAAACCGCGAGTTTTTATACAAAGCCTTTAGCGAGCTAGGCTACACCGTAGATACCGCACAAGACGGTCAACAAGCATTATTAATTGCCACATGCGAAGAGCACGACGCGATTATACTAGACCGAATGCTACCAAAGCTAGATGGTTTGCAAGTACTTGCTGCGCTTAGAGCAACAGGTAAGACAACACCTGTGCTAATACTCTCGGCGTTAGATAAAGTAGACGACCGGGTTGCAGGCTTAAAAGCAGGTGGCGATGACTACCTTATAAAACCCTTTGCGTTTTCGGAATTGGCTATTCGTGTAGAGAACATAATTAAGCGCCCTTTTCATAACCAACCACCGCAAACCGCATTAAGTTTAGCAAACGTAAACCTCGATTTTCGTCATCACAAAGCAGATGTAGCTGGGCAAACACTTAACTTACAACCTAAAGAATTTAAACTTTTACATTTTTTACTCGATCATAAAAATAAACTCGTTACGCGCACTTTGTTGTTTGAGTCGGTATGGGAATATAATTTTGACCCTGGCACAAATGTAATAGATGTACACATAGCAAGGTTACGTAAAAAGCTAACATTGCTTGGTGCAAAAGTACAAATAGAAACAATACGAGGCGTTGGCTACCGATTACAAGTAGAGCAAAATAATGATTGTTAACTCCAACCTTTGGCAACAATTTAACCCGCGTTTTAGTTCTGTATGGCGACTTACACTCGCGTTTGCCACCATTACATCGGTTGTTTTAGTGCTATGCGTTGTGCTTATATATCAACTGTTATTGGGCGAGCAAACACGCCAAGTAGAAAGGCGCTTAAACGCCGAGCAAGTTCGTATTGAAGGGCTTGCTAATGAATTTGATAAAGCCTCTTTTTTTCAGCAACTAGCGGTATTTCGTAACGAGGGCGAAATTTTAATATTTTGGCAAAGCGATGACGAGCAATTTCAGCAATTAAGCTTTTTACCTAACGATATTCCAAAGTTGCCAAACACCCTTGAGTTTCCTGTGCTCGACACCCAACGTGGGCAAATTAGGCTACTTACCACCGGTATTGTAAACACCAAACATGGCAATATTGTTATTGCCACAGCCACCGAGCATTTAAGCCGCTTAATTACTGAATTTAAAACCATTGCAACCTGGGCTTGTTTGGTCAGCTTGTTACTTACCTGTGTGTTTGGCTATATTTTTGCGCGCAGGCATTTAAGGCGTGTAAATTATTTTAATAACGTAGTAGAACAAGTTCAAAAAGGCGATTTATCGGCGCGTGTAGTGCATAAACAACACGGTGATGAGTTTGTAAAACTAGCCAAACATATTAATACCATGCTCGACACCATCGAAGAAAACTTTGCCTTAGTGCAAGGCATTACCGATAACATAGCGCACGATTTAAAAACCCCACTTACTCGATTGCGCTTACAACTAGAGCGCCAAGCAGTGCAACAACCAGAGCTTGGGCTTGGGCTTGAAATAGAACAGCTTGATACCGTATTACATACCTTTGATGCCATGCTTAAATTGACTCGCCTTGAGCACGGGCAATTTCCGTTAAAGTTAGAACCTATAAACTGCCAAACACTTATTAATGACTTAATAGACATATTAGAGCCCAGTGCACAGCAAAATCAGCAACATATAAACGTAATTAATCAGGGGGAGTTAGTACTTCAAGGCGATAAAAACTTACTTTTTCAGGCTTTATTTAACCTAGCCGAGAATGCTATTAAATACGCAGGTAATGGAGCAACTATACACATTACGCTTACCAGCAATCATATAAATATTAGCGATAATGGCAAAGGCGTAGAACCCACACAATTATCACAACTCACTAAGCGTTTTTATAGGGGCGACCCCGCAAGGCAAAAAGAAGGGTTTGGATTAGGTTTAGCCACCGTAAAAGCAATATGCGAGCGCCACCAACTTGTACTTACTTTAACAAGCGACGAACGCGGATTTACCAGCACTATAAGTGTATGTAACTAGTGAGGAGAACTAGCACTATAAGTGTATGTAGCTAATAAGGAGAACTAGTAAGGAGAACTAGCACTGTTAATTAGTATGAATAACTAGTACGGATAACTAACACAGGTAATGAACTTAAATAACTCTCCAGTTAAACATAAAAAAAGCGGCTATTAGCCGCTTTAAATATCACAAAACCGATCGGCTTAATGCACAACCATTTTTTGTTTAACACCAGGCATTAACGCTTTACCGTCGCCATCTACCTTGTTTAATAGTTTTAGCCCCATTACCTTTGCAAGTACTGGGTAAATATCAAGATTACTTACCTCTTTAATATTCATACCTTGCTTAAACGCAGGACCAACAGCAATAAATGATGCTGCCATATCATCGGTATAAGCATAACCATGTGTGCCTAAACCATGTGCCTTACCTGAGTTTGTAAACACTGCTGGCGCTGTCGTTTGCACAACAATATCGCCCACTCGAGTACCTTTATTATAATGATACGCTGCTAATTGCTCGTCAGTTAAAACGGTATAACGCCCGTTTGCTGCTTTTTGTAAACGAGCTTTATAGCCGGCTATATCGGCTATATCGGCATTTATTGCATCGGGTTGAGTGTATATAAGTAAACGTGGACCGGTGTTTTTAACTAAAAAGTTTTCATCTTGAGGAAGTGTTGTTACATCAATGCTTTTTTCAGGGTCTACACTCGCCATACCGTGATCCGACACAATAACAAGGTTTACGTCTTGCTCTAATTTGCTTAAACGTGTTTGTAATTGCCCCATTAATTCATCAAGTTGTTTAACTGCATCGCGTGTTTGAGGTGCGTCTGGTCCATACTTATGACCCATGCTATCAACAAGTGAAAAATAACTTGCCACAAAACGTGGACGCTGTGCTTTAGGCAAACTTAACCACTGAACAATTTGATCTACTCGGTCTTGGTAATCGCTGTATTTAGAATAGTGGTAGTAATAATCTGGGGTCATACCATTAAATAATGCATCCGACTCAGGCCAAAAATAAGTAGCCGACTTAAGCCCCTGCATTTTTGCTAAATTCCACAGCGGAATACCTTTTACCCACGTGCTATCGCCAAACGCTTTGCCCATGCTGTAGCAATCATTATTACGTGCTTTATCACAAAAATTATTATCAACAATGCCATGATTTACCGGCAGTAAGCCCGTAATAATAGAAATATGATTAGGAAACGTTTTAGTTGGATAAACAGGTATTAGCTTTTCTACACGTACACCGCGCTCACCCATTGCTTTTAAATTGGGTGCTCCGTGTTTTTCAATGTAATCCCAACGCAAACCATCAATTGATATAAGCACCACTGTTTGCTCTTTTGCAGCAAACGCATTGTTCATCCCTAATAATAGGCAAATTGATACTGCCTTTAAAATCCACTGTTTCATTATAAACACCTTAAAATGCACAACAATTACTCAAAAAATTATTTTAAAGCAAGTTGTTACTTTATGATACAAACTGATAGATTGGGGCGTATTTATTTACTCAACTATTTTCTCAACGTTGAAGTAACGCATAAATTAAATCGTCCCCAGATTAAAAACCTTTAACTTTAAAAGAACAACACGCCATAAGTATTTAGCAACATCATCTTCTCTCTCATAATCACTGCGCTTTTAGCTCAATAGAAAGAGTTTGTTCACCCGCATCAATTTGATGCCAACGGCGATACGTTTTATAACCCGCAGCTGATATTTGAATATCATAGCGGCTCGCTCTAAGTACCATACCCGAACGATATTTAGGCCCAATGTTCATAATGCGTATGTTCGCATTTGGCACATTTGTGGTAATTGTTAACTTGGTTTTTTGTTCAACCATATATTGCCTATTTTGCTGCTGTTCAGCATCAAGTGAGGTATCGCTATGGCGTAAAATATCAACGTTAGCTAACGCATTGCTCAATGGGGAAAAATGCTGATAAATTTTTAACTTATCTTCAAATGCGAGCCCTAAAGGGTGCAGCACTGGTTGAGCATGTAAAGTCCAACGAATTGCGTAACTAAATACAGGGTTGCTCGACTCCTCTACTTTAGTTAAAAAGTAATTAACTGGGCTCTGCTCATCTTTTGTAAAAGTATTGCTTATAAATATCACCGGTAAAATTAAAATTAATAACGGCATAATCAGTTTTTGTAACATCGTAATAGGGTGTTTTTTATCTGTGTTTTTAGGTGGAGCAATAAGGCGCCACAATTTAAGTGGTAGCTTGCTAAAGGTTAAACAGATTAAAAATAACGACAACGACATAGAAATAGGCGGAATAATAACCGAGCGCAGCGCTTGTTTACCATATTGAGCATACTCACCACCATCTACAAACTTGCCCTTTGAACTGTTAAGCATTGCTAAATATTTATCGGTACGCTTTTCGATATTTGGATCGAGCACCTTTTCTTTGAAGCTTTTTTTATTCCAATCAGCGCGTATGTTTTTTACATATAAGTTACCCATACGATCTGAAATTTTAGCTTGTATTTGTGGGTTTAACTGAAACGCTACCCACGACAAATTTGGTGATAAGCTTAAATTGTGCTTTGCCATCTCACTATTCCATTGTCGGTTAGCCTCTGCTTTTACTTTATTGGCAACTGCTTGGGCAAACTCAGGTCGGTCGTTAATCTTCCAATTATTATTAAGTTTTAATCCCTTTGCTAAAAAGTGTGCTCGTAGCTTTTTAGCTGTTGTGTCATGACCTCGAAAAGCGAATGAGCTATTAATATTAAACTCGTAACCCGTTTCGTTAACAAACATCTGTGTAAATTTAGGGTGCTTTAAAAATAGCATCTGGTAATGATCGGGATCGTCAGTGTACTTATAACGTTTGTCTTTTATGCCACCATCGCCACCGCTTGCAAGGCTAACGGCCTGCAACGCAGTATAAAAACCACCGGTAAGCACTCCCATTAAAATACTGCTAGTTGCGTTTTCTGCCGCCGAAATATCTTCTACAATTAACCAATAATCGGGGGGAATATAGTCAATTCCTGCTTTTAAAATATCACTGCGATAATTTGCGCCAGCTCTGTCGTAACACTTACTAAGGCGATCTTTTTGGCTGCTTTTTTTATATCGGTCTGAACACTTAGCTATTTTTTCATGGTAATTATAAATTTTAGGACCATATTTTTGTGCCCTTGCAGACGCTTTAGCAATATGTGCTTTTTGTGCTTGCTGGTACTTTTCCCAACCTTCATTTACTTGCTGCTCAATTTGTTGCCAATAGCCTTGTTCGCGCTGATCAATTCCGGCTAATGTTTGGTTATATTTTTTACTCCCATTGGCATACATTTTATATTGACCAACTAACTCATTATAAAGTTGACTGTACTGCGTGTAATGTTGGTCAAAATCTTGGTAAGCCTTTTTTTGAACAAAAGAAGCTATAATTTTGCGTTTATCTTGTTCAAGGTTGTCAGATAAAGCCGCGTCGCTGTATAACAACCCACCAAACAGTGCTAAAAAGGTTAAGTTTTCTGAGCTATGTAACTCATCAGCTTTGTAATCAAGTCCATTAATTTTAATTGAATTAATAGCTAAAGCGTCTCTAAGCGCCGCACTATAAACTGCAAACTGGCGTTGCTCTGGTGAAGAAGGCTCAATTAATGTTTTTTCTATTACATACTTTTGACCATAAAACACCACCGGCCATACTAAGCATATTAAAGCTATTAGTGAAATAATGCCTCGCCCTACTTTAGCCACCATCGCCTTTGGTAAAAAGTCAGCCAATAGCAATGCAACTCCAACTCCCGATACAGCGCGCCCGTATATTTCTAGGTGCTCTAAATCCTCTGCTGAGGGAGAACCCTGCCCGACTAAAGACACTAACTGAGCATTAAAAATAGCCTCTGGTAATAAATACAAGGTAGCTAATAGCAGCATTAAAAAATGCCACCATGATGGTTTAGTGGTTACTTTCATTATGAGTCGTCTTATTGTTATTTTTTACGAAGTTCAAGTTCAACTACAGGGTCAGTCTCAAGACTAAACTCTTCATCAGCCTCTCGTTTACCTATTTCAAGGTTTGGCGCATTTGAAATGTGTAACGCTTTTTTTGTATGCGAAACCGGTGTAAGCGACTTTAAATGCCCACCTGTGGCAGGATACAACTGATTCTGTTGATAACTAGATAGCTCATCTAAACGCGTTAAATCTAAATCATCGGGCATACTTGCTATACGCTTAGCAAAAGCGTTATCACCTTGGTATGGCTTAACCGCAGGCAAGCCAAACACAGAACAAAAGCCATATACCGTGTCATCTATTATTACAGAATTAGGGCGTAGCATACTTGATTGCGCTAATAAGCTGCGTTCGTGGTAGTCGTGCCCATTAATAGAATAAGTGGCAATATTAATGCCACGCGCTTTAGCTCTGGGCAATAATTGGGCTGCACTTTGTTTATAATGACGAATATCTAACACGTAGCCAAAATTGCGTTTTAACTTTTTAGTTAACGTATCTAACTTTAGCGGTCTATCAAAACGTGTTTCACGATGACGACGATTACCATACGACTGTATACTTTCTAATTGCTCTTTATTGCGCTCATAAATAGGATCGCTCCCTGCCCCGCGCTTTAAATCGGCAGCCAGCTTATTCATAGACACCTTTGAAGGAGATTGAATAAACATCATGTACACATCGGGATTTATTTCACGTAGGCGCGTTAAATTGCGCATTTCTAAGCTGCTAAAAAAATAATTGTTTGCCCCAACATATTTATACGCCAAGTAGTCGAGCATTTTTAAATCATCGACAGATGCCCGCGATTTAATTTCAATATTTAGCTTTTGATGCGATTTACGATAACGCGAAAACGTACTCGCCAATGCTTTAAAAGACGGTGGCATATCTGCGGTTAACAGCCCCGTGTTTTGATCGCGATGACGTAAAGTTCCCCATTCTTTAGTGTAACGAATCGACTCTATTTTACGCCGTTTGTTATCAACAGTACCGGTTTCTCGCCCTGTGTGAGCATCATGATGCACAACCCACACATCGTCACGGGTAATGCGTACATCAATTTCTATCACATCAAAATTATTATCGAGAGAATCAATAACCGCCTTGAGTGAGTTTTCAGGAAAGCGAATAGCCCCCCGATGACTTTGTAAATTAAACTCACTGCATTGACGCGCATTTAAATAATTAATATTACCTAATTGAGTTTGATAAAAGCCACGAGCAGCCAGTGCATCAGCTCGCGCACTAAGTTCTTGCTGCTCTGCAACAGATAGATTATTGTTTAAAGTATTTTCAGGTGTGCTATTACACGCTGATAATGCGCAGGTTAAAATACAGACTGATAATATATAAAAATGGGATAGTGGACGCATCATGCTTATTAAGCCAAACGGCTTTAACTCCCTGAAAAAGAAATGATTTCAATAGTCCCTTAAGGCTATATGAATATGCGGTTAATATAAAGTAAAAACAACAATAAAACGAACAAGTTTAATTTACACACTTTAGATTAAATTAAGCATTTAAGCGGGTTTAAAAGGACAAAGATGACCATAGATTTTAGTAAAAAAATAACGCCAGCGCGTATGTACCGCACCACAGCAAACTTACAAATGGCGCTAGAAAGCGATCGTGGTCGAATAATAAATAGCGCAGCTATTCGTCGTTTACAGCAAAAAACACAAGTGTTTCCGCTTGAGCGCAACGCAGCTGTACGATCTCGCCTTACCCATTCGCTTGAAGTTCAACAAGTTGGTCGTTTTATAGTGCAACGTATTTTTGCTAATTTAAGCTACGAGCAACAAAAAGATTACGGCTTAACCGAGCTAGAGCGCCCGCTAGAAAGCCTAGTAGAAATGGCCTGCTTAATGCACGACATAGGCAACCCNCCCGCCATTTGGGCACTTTGGTGAAGCGGCTATTAACCACTGGTTTAACAACAACCTAGCAAGCGTAACACCCGATCGCTGTAAAGAGCCAAACACCGGTATAGGTGTTGTTTTTAAACACCTTGCACTCGATATTTGTAACTTTGAGGGCAACGCTCAAGGCATACGTATAATTCATTCTTTGCAAACGCTTAATTTAACCTACAGCCAAAGCGCCGGTATTTTAAAATACACTCGCCCTGCTGGGCTTGATACAAAAGACATACCGCAAAATAAAAACTACTTAATGAAAAAAGTGGGTTACTACTACAGCGAAAAAAACTTTGTTGAGGCATTGCAAAAAGAGCTCACTATTGAGCCTTACTGCCGCCATCCTGCAAGTTACATAATGGAAGCCGCCGACGATATTTCCTATTGCCTAGCCGACATAGAAGACGCCGTAGAAAAAGACATTATAAGCACTGAGTTGTTGTGCGAAAAACTTAAACTCAGTTACAAAAAAGTATTAATAAACCTGTTAATTGACGACACTCAACATCAAAATTTTGTAGATAAAGCCGTAGACTACGCACTAGAGCGTGCACAAGCACAACCGTATAATTTTAATAGTGAATTTTTTATATATTTGCGCGTTGCATTACTACATCCGCTAGTAAATCACGCCGCAAAACGCTTTATCGAAAATATAGAACCTATTTACCACGGCGATTTTAACCAAGCGCTTTTAGAAGATAGAAGCCATCTACATGCCGTAACTAAAACACTAAAACAGGTAGCGCTTGAGCATGTATTTTCAAACAAAGAAGTCGAAAAATTAGAACTACAAGGGTATCGTATTATTAATGGTTTACTCGATTGTTATAAACCATTACTGCTACTAAACAAGGATGACTTTAAGCGCGCACTCAATGGCGATTCACGTTTATTAATAGAGTCACGACTTGTTAAAAAGCTCTCTAAAAAGCACTTAAATAGTTACCAACATGCAATAGATGCAATGCAAGAAGAGCCCGATCACTTTGCAGCATACGAGTTTTATTACCGTTGTAGATTAATTCAAGATTATATAAGCGGCATGACCGACCAATTTGCGTACGATGAATATCGCAGCTTAATGGTAATTGACTAACTAACATAAGTTAACTTGCCCTAGATAATTTTTAACTTTGCGCTTAAAATCAAACTATTGATGTTTAAGTGCTATTAACTTTTATGATAACTTTATTAACACGCCTTACCCTTTGTTTTGCTTTATTAAGCAGCTTTAACAGCGCTGCTTATAATTCAGCTATGTGCATACTTATAAAACAAGAAATGCAGCAATATAGTAATAACAAAACAAGCGCTAAATACCGCAGTGCAGCGCGCGATTACAGTAAAAACTGTAACAAGCCTGTAGAAGTAAAAACTCAGCCTAAACCAGAAATCGTTGAACCTAAACCTATAATAATAACGCAGCCACAACCACAAATTGTAGAGCCAGCACCTATTCCAGAAATAGACTCAACTTTAACAACAGATACAACACAAGTAACAAATCAACCAACTGATGCGGCTATAAACTTAACCGATGATCAAAAACAACAAGTGATCGAGCAGTTAAACGCAGCTAACACACAAACAAGCACAGAAAATACCGAACTAAATACCCCTTCTGTAAAGTCAGACGATGCTCTATCAGAACAAGTAAATAAACCGGTAAAAACACAAAGTACGCCAATTGAAAATATAGCTTCAGCGCCTAAACCGGCGGTAAAGCCAGCCCCTGTTTACACACCGGTGCCGGCACCAATCGCCGAAAGTCCGAGCTCATTACTTTTACCCACTTTAATACTGGTTATAGTGGTACTTATTGGCGCTATGGTAATAGTACGTTTACGTCGCGCCAAGAAAAATAAAGACACCTCGCCGCCTGCAACAACAGTGCCTATTAAGCCAACAACTGCAGCGCCAGATGCAAATTCATCGGCAACATCAAACGCCAAAGTATCGGTGGTTAATCTACAAAAAGATAAAGCACCTATAAAACCTGAACTAATAAAGCCAGAGCCGATAAAGTCTGATCCAGTAATACAAAGTGCGCCTTTAAATACACATACTGATAAACCAGAAACAGAGCAAGCACCTGCAGAGCCTGTTATAACGCCAGTGACGCAAACAGCATACGTAACTGATGAGCCAACAGATGCTAAAAAAACACTCTTAAATAACGATGTTACTCAAAATGTTGAAGTAGAAAACGTTGAAGCAAAAGCAGAACACCTTGTTACAACTGCTGTGGCAAAAAATCAAATTGACGAAATAGAGCCTGAGTCTCAAATAGCGACTACAGAGCAAAAAAGTATTGAAGAACAAACAAATACTTTAGATAAAACAAGTGACGCAACGTTTACCAAAACAAAGCAAAAACCAGAACCGAATACAGCCGAATTTGAAGCGGCAGCTAAAACCACTTTACAGCGCATAAAAAGCGCCAGTGATTTTAACGAGCCAGAAGTACGTAAATTCGACCCTGAAGCTTTACCTGTTAAAAAGCAACGTAAACAACACATAGCCCCAGTTGTAGAGCCAGTTATTACTGATCCAGAGCCAGTAACGCCTGATGAACCAATAGTAGATTTACACTCGCCAGATGATGCACCAGCACCACAAGCAACTTCATTTAATAGTGAACATGACTTTAAAGAGCCTGAAGTACGTGTATTTGATCCAGAAGCACCATTACCTGGAGAAAAAGTAAAACCTACGCCAGCAGCTGAGCCAACTAAAACTGAGCAAATAGAAACAAAAATAGAAGAAACACCAGAGCCAGCTAAAGTAGGCAACAGCAACCCATTTGCCAACTTATCGTTAGACTCAAGTTGGGATCCTGAATCAACTGAAAAGCCAGTAATAGAAGAGAAAAAACGCGCCCCAAAATCTCAAGCATTAATTGAGGCAGAAGAACGCGCTAAAAATATGCAAACTAAAGAATAAGTTTAAAATTCGGTAATTGCCTTATTTAATAAGGCGATTACCCACTTTATTCGCCTCACTCTGTATTAATAGCTTTGTTTGGTACTTACACATAAAACATAAGCGTAAACACCCACCCCGTAGGTGCGATTTTACATCGCGCTCATGTAACCTGGCTTTAATGCTTTAAAAGTAAAAGCGAGGTATAAAACCTCACCTACATCAATGTAAACACCGCACTCAACAAAACCGTAGGTGCGATTTTACATCGCGCTCATGTAACGTGGCTCAATGCTTTAAAAGTAAAGCGAGGTATAAAACCTCACCTACAAAAACACAAATACCAACATAAACACCGCACTCAACACACCTGTAGGTGCGATTTTACATCGCGCTCATGTAACGTGGCTTCAATACTTTAAAAGTAAAAGCGAGGTATAAAACCTCACCTACATCAATGTAAACACCGCACTCAACAAAACCGTAGGTGCGATTTTACATCGCGCTCATGTAACCTGGCTTCAATGCTTTAAAGTAAAAGCGAGGTATAAAACCTCACCTACAATAAATACCAACCCCAGCAGAAAACACCGCACTCAATAAACCCGTAGGTGCGATTTTACATCGCGCTCATGTAACATGGCTTCAATGCTTTAAAAGTAAAAGCGAGGTATAAAACCTCACCTACCAAACATAAACACCGCACTCAACAAAATCGTAGGTGCGATTTTACATCGCGCTCATGTAACGTGGCTCAATGCTTTAAAAGTAAAAGCGAGGTATAAAACCTCACCTACAAAAACACACATCAACGTGAACACCGAACCCGTAGGTGCGAATTTATTTCGCGCTTGTAGCTATTATAAATAATTAAAAGTTATGTGTTTTTAAAGGCGCACTTAACCACTGAGAATAATGGCTATTAATTCTAGGATATTGCTCATACACCATTTTTTTAAACACACCATCGGCAAGCTTACTACAGGGTGATTTTTGTTCTTCAAGCATTATACTTTTGAGTAAGGCTTTACCGTTTTTAGTATCCATTAAAAAGTAAATAACAGCCCAACTACTTCTATAAAGCTTAGAGCTGTCGCCTTTACGCCATATGTTTTCAGAGTTAAGTAATTTATTTAGCGAGTATACATTTTTAGTTATGCTGTTATTTTTTACCCATGAAGAATTTGGCTCTACAATCCCAGTTTGCATATTATTTTTTGTATCTTCAAAATATTCAGCAAGTCCTTCATTTAACCATCTAGGTGTATTACCTAGCACCGCTCGATTAATAGCATGCACAGCCTCATGCACCGACGTACGCATTGCACTTTGTACATTACGATAATCAATAAAAGCAGAGTTACTAGAATTAAAATACATACCAATAGAATTAGTAGGATCGCCACCATGTTGCTTTATTCTAGCTTCGTAAGAATGGCGAGTAGCAAGAACTGTAAGATTTAATTTTACTTTTTTAAGTGCGTGTACACCTATAATTTGACCATATACTTTAAATACTGTGTTGAGTTTTATACGTAATTCTTGGTTAAACGACGAAGGTAAGTTAGGCGTATTTAAAGTAAGATCAAAATAATCAAGCGGCTCAGCAAAACGCGTATCGTAAGTTGTTACTGCAAAGTCTGGTTTTTTATCACTAAAATGCGGGATACCTTCATTATCGGTCCAAGTGTAAATATCACCATTACGTTTATATTTAACCTCACCTAACGATACATCCACACACTTTGTATTATCAGTTTGTGATAAATGGTTGTAGCCATGTTTAGGCGTATTTTGTAATGCGACTGTACCTATATTAAAAGGTGGCTTTGTAATTAAAGGCTCTGTAACGGGTTGCGACGTTAAATTATTATAAATGAGTTTAAGTTCGCCAATAGGATCATGGTAATTAAATACCCGTCCAGTAAAGTGGTTCACAATAAAAAGCGATGCAATTAACAACACAAAAAATACAAACAACACACGCAGCTTTGTTTTAAGCATATTTATTACTGCTCTTTCCACTGTGCTTCAAAAATATCTTTTTGCTTACCTCTGTATTCACTACACCAAACAAAATCAGCAGACGCCATATCCTTTTTACGGCAACGCTTTGGCAATGTGTAAAACTTAGACCAAGCATCAAGTTTTGCTTTGTCACGGTAACTATCACTATGTAACGACATACCTGACACTTTTTGGTTAAGTAGCCAATTACTGTTAGTAGAGCGGACAGAACTAGTCCGATACGAGCTGCTCGCTTTTTTAGCTTTACCACAATGCTCGGCTAGCTGTATAAATAAACTTTTATCGCGCGCAGTTAAACGCTCACCTTCTACGGAGCTATAACCACGTCTAAATTTAGAACGAATTGCTTCACGCTCTTTTTTAATGCTGTCGCAACGTGCTTGAGAATATACTTCTACAGCATGTAATTTAGCTGCAAACACCGTAGCTAATATTAGTAAAATCCATTTAGTCATTTTTGATCCTAAAAATGCAGAGCTAATTGCTTTGTTACTTGAAATATAAGTGATTATATAAAATATAAACATACATTTAATACAATTAACGCATCTTAAGAGCTTCGTGTATGGCATTTATATAACGCGTTGCACGCTTTTTTACCGAACCCGTAGGTGCGATTTTACATCGCGCTCTGGTAACGTGGCTTCAATGCTTTAATACTTTAAAAGCAAAGCGAGGTATAAAACCTCACCTACATAAACGTAAACACCGCATTCAACAAAACCGTAGGTGCGATTTTACATCGCGCTTATGTAACATGACTTTAATGCTATAAAAGTAAAAGCGAGGTATAAAACCTCACCTACAAAAACGTAAACACTGCACCCAACAAAACCGTAGGTGCGAATTTATTTCGCGCTTATGTAACGTGGCTTTAATACTTTAAAAGCAAAGCGAGGTATAAAACCTCACCTACAATAAATACCAACCTCAGCAGAAAATACCGAACTCGTAGGTGCGATTTTACATCGCGCTCATATGACTTGGTTTCACTGTTTTAAAGTAAAAGCGAGGTATAAAACCTCACCTACAATAAATGCCAACCCCAGCAGAAAACACCGACCCCGTAGGTGCGAATTTATTTCGCGCTTTGGCTTTTAACTTTAAGTGATTAGTTATAACTCTCAGCCAACGTTAACAACCAAGGCTGACCTAAACACCTGTAGACGCGATGCTTGCTGGCATTTAAAAGCGTAGCTTTTACTTAATATTGCGCTGGCGATAGGAATCAGAACTCTCAATTTCACTTATCTTTAAACAAATAATTAATATAAATCTAAACGCGATAAAAGCTCGTTCATATCCAAGCATCGCTTTTAAAAGCATTACCTAAAAAGATTAAGCACTTGGTGTTTGCCAAGTATAGAACTCTGTTTGATAACTCATCGATAAGTAAGGGTTAGTTTAAAATTGAGGCTTGGGTATTACTAAATGATTTGAGTATAATAAGTCAATATAATTAAAAATGTAGCAGGGTTAAAGGTAACTTTAAATGGCACCAGGAAGAAACGATCCTTGTTTTTGCGGCAGCAGTAAAAAATATAAACACTGCTGTATGGATAATATATCAAAACAGCATGCCTCAATATTTGACGATATAGCCCAAACTGTAGCAATGAGCCCAGAGCTAAGCCTTGATGAACTAAACCTTGTGGTACAGCATAAAAATACAGAGCGTAATAATAAAGCTAATGCAGACTTTGCTGGGCTTTCGCCAGCCCAAATGCACAATTGGATATACGCCCCCTTTAGCGAACTGGAAGGCGTTATAATTAATACTCCAGATGATTTATCAACGTCCCCTGTAATGTGTTATTTAGCGTTGATTATTGACGAAGCCATGCAACAAGGTGGTTCATTTAAAACAACAAGCAAAGGCAATTTACCAGCTAAATTAGTAAAACAAGCTACAGAGTTACTTCCTAAATTTGCAGTTGCCGAATACTCTACCCCTGTTAGTATTAGTGAGTTTGCTGGTAGTAATGAAGATAAGTTTAATGCGCTACATTACACACGTACTTTAGCGATTGCAGCAGGCATTATTTACAATAAAAGTGGGCGTTTACATATAAAAAAGACAGCGCAAAAGCAGTATCAAACTCATGGTCTTAAAGCCTTTTATTTACCTATGTTTGAAGCTGCAACCACAAAATATAATTGGGCTTACTTCGACAGTTTTCCCGATGATTTGGATTTACGTGATTTTTGGCTATTCATGCTTTGGCGAATACAAAGCCACAGTTCGATTGAAAAGTTAATTGAAGAAGTAACTACCGCATTTCCAGATCTACTATTGCAACTTACGCCTAGTGAATATCATGATTCAAAAACTCTACTGGGCTTATTAATAGAATCTCGATTTATAAATCGCTGCTTACAGTTTTGGGGATTCATTAGCGTTGATCCAACGCGATTCAGCAATGGTAAACCAATACCAATAAAAGCAGAGATACTGCCTTTATTAACGCAAACCTTTCTGTTCACAATTTAGTAGTTAAAGGCATATTTGGTACCCTCCGAATATGCCTCGTTGATAACACAACTAAAATACCCTGTTTAAAGTAACCTCATTTATACATATAACTGGCTAGTGCTGTTACTGTTAACTAAGGCATTTTAGTAATTAAAACTTAAAGAGCAAAATTACGCCATGTGAGTTATAAAACTCCACCTATATAAATTTATACACCAAAAACGTAGGCACAAATTTATATAGCGCTCATGCAACAACACTTTTTATCACCAAAGGTACAAAGCTTCGGCTCGCTACATCGAGAACAATAATTCACTTTTCTGCGATAAAAATATATTTTAAAGCGAGGTATAAAACCTCACCTACATCAATACAAACACCGCATTCAACAAAACCGTAGGTGCGATTTTACATCGCGCTTTTGGTTTGTAATTTACAACACCTATATCGCGTTGGCGATGGTAGCCAAGATAGGAATTTTTCACTCAAAATGCATGTATTTATTTTTCAAACTTAAATAAATGCATCCATATTTGGTAATTGTATTATTTGCTCACTCAGCTTATTTGCAGCTTCATTAATTATTTTTATGCATAAATCAATGTGTGCTAATTCAGCAGTAGATAAGTTATTTTTAACGGCAGAAACTTTAGCCGCATCTATTGCAGCTAATACAGAGTCAACGGTTTGACTCATAAGTAGTTGCATCCGTGGTAGTGAAATAGCAAATTCATCAGCAAAATCAGCTAACATATAAGCCGTAATCTCATTAGTAAAATTGCCTGCACTTTGTGAATTATGCTCACCCACTGACATAGCATAACACCTTGAAATTTGGGGCTGTAAATAATCCTCATCACAGTCAATGCCTCCCTGCTCAATAATCGCTTCTATATTTACCAAGTCATAAAACGGCGTAAGCTCTAAACCATTTTTACCAACAAAAAAACTGATATTTTTGCCATGTGCATCGTAATTACGTACTAAAATATTAAATGTCATCCAGCGAATAAGCTGAGCCTCATACGCCTGTACATTCGTTGTTTCAATATTAAAGAGTTTATCAAAAGAAACGCCGTCTCGAATATAAATACCCTCCCCTTCATCACCATGCTGACGCTCATATTTATAAGAAGGAGGTAAATTAGTGGCTTGGCAACCATCAATAATATGACGACGTAATACATGGTTTTGATCTTGCGTAACGCGCCTATCAAAGCGATCTATTACAAATACCCTTACATCTGCATAGGTGCGTAATTCTACATCGGGAACATTGAGCCCTGACTCTTTTGCTAAAAGCATCGTAAATAGTTCATTTACTGCAATGAAAGGAGCTGTACCTGTTTCAAATTTAAAAATTTTATTGGAACATAGCTCCCCTTCACCAAACCCTAATTTACTATCGATTTCGAGTAGGTTTAGCTTGTCTTGAACGCCAGCAACAGAGAGCCGAGTCCGACCATCCCAAAGGGTGATTGACTCGCCGACTTGTTTAAACCGTTTAAGTTTTTGGCTTAGTTCGTCATGAGTTACTTCCCGAAAAGATGTTTGTTTTGAAGCCCTGCTACTTACTCTAAACGACAAAGCGCCTGATGTTTCCTCGCCAATTACTTTAATTAAACCAAACGTATTATTTTTAGAGATAGTAGTACTACTTATAATCTCATCAAGGCCCTTGCCTTCTGGCAATAAATTTTGTAAATAATTACGCACAGCACGCGAGTTAAAATGACCATTGAGCGGTAAGTGTGGTGAAATAGCAAACCCCTTATTAATCCACTCGGGCTCATAGCTAAATGAAATTTCATTTTCAGAGCCTACATTGAGAGTTATCTCACCTATCTTTTGTGTATTACCAATAAACACATCTAAGCTGTTAATCTTAGTACCACTGCTCATCGCTCACCTCTGCGCTGTTATTGTGGTGTGACGCGTCATCACTAACAAGGCTAAACGACAATCCCAAGTACTCCATCACTTTAAGCACATTAAAAAACTGCACATTAACATCACCTTTTTCTATTTTTATCAGCGTGGGCTTTGAAATATTAAGTGCTTGCGATACATCAACCAGCGTAAGCTTCATGCCTGTCCGCTTTGAAGTAATCGCTTTAGCGAGTCGCACCGACGAAAATGGCTTTGATAGATCAGGCATTTCAGTGCGTTTAACAACTCTTCCAAGTGTTTTTTTTGCTGGTAATTCGCTCATTAAAGGTCAACCATAGTTTACTTATACGATTTATTTTAAGTTAGCCCAACCAAAAGTCAAATATAACTTACTTTTAAGTTTAAATGTATTTTTATCACCCATAAGTTAACCACAACTTACTTATAGGCAATAAAATCAAACCTAAACATCATAAGTAAAATATAACTTACTTATGATAAATTAATGAAATTTCGAGATCGATAGCCCACCTAAGCACCCGTAGATACAATTTTACCTCGCGCTTATCTAACACCACACCAACGCACAGATTAAACAAAACCCTGCGAGGTATAAAACCTCACCTACAAAAACGTAAACACTGCACCCAACAAAACCGTAGGTGCGATTTTACATCGCGCTTGTCCAAACCCACACCAACGCACAGATTAAAAAAACCATGCGAGGTATAAAACCTCACCTACAAAAAAATAAACAACATCAAACACCGCACTCAACAAAATCGTAGGTGCGATTTTACATCGCGCTTTTGGCTTTTAACTTTAAGTAATTAGTTGTAACTCCCAGCCAACGTTAACAACCAAAACTGACCTAAACACCTGTAGACGCGCTGCTTGCTGGCGTTTAAAAGCGTAGCTTTTACTTAATATCGCGCTGGCAATGGCAACCAAAGCACACTCTAAGAACTAAACTGCGCAACTAAATGACTTACTTAGCTCCCATTAAGTAAATCATTTAAATATGGATTACTTAAAATAGACCAAATATAAATTTATAATTTCTCAAGCGCCACTAACTTGTTTATTTCGACAGGGCAAGCAAGTGCTGTTTCATAAAAAGAAAAAACGCTTTTTACATACGATTGTAAATAATGTTCATCAAGCGCAGCTTGCGAAGAAAACTGTTCGACTAAAAACAAGCATTGCTGCTCAGTATTGGTATATAACTCAAATCGAATACAATCAGGCTCTGCTAAAGTGGGTACTAAAATATGCTGTAAATGCGCTTTACATTCGGCGAACAAATGCGCTTTGGGGGTTATTTTTGCCACTATATTAATCATAAAGCCTCTCTATTTTTAAAAAAATTAATGACTAAAACTCTAATTGGCGAAGCCACTAAAAACGCCACAACAAAAGCGACAGGCCATGCATTAACAAATGCATTGAACCAGGTATGATAAAACGTTACCGTAAAACCTAAGTTAATGTACGTTACCCACGCCGAAAGTAAAAACGACATACAAAACGAAAACAACACTGTAAATGTAAAATGAACTTTCATTCGATTCCTAATAGTTAATGCTAATGAGGTCGTAACTATATTTTTATAGTGGCAATATAAATAGTGACCAATATGCAAACTAAGTTTGAGAAAATAAGATGCTAAACGACATATATCTTTTTATAGAACTAGCCCGCCGTAAAAGCATGAGCCAAACAGCAAAAGACCTTAACTTAAATTTATCTACGCTATCGAGGCGCATACAAACTCTAGAAGAAAAACTTGGCACACCATTATTACAACGTAGCGCTCGGGGAATAGTGCTTAGCGCAGCAGGGCAACACATTTACGATTCACTCGCAGAAAATGTGTTATCACTTTCGTCGCAAGTAAATCAGGTAATTAATAAGCAAAATACAGTAGAAGAATTTTACCTACTCTGCCCACAAAATATTATTTCTGGGCCGCTTATACCCGCAATAACAGCGTTTCAAACAACTCAAAAGCATCTAAATTTACATATTTATCCAAGCAACATGAACAGCCAACTAAGCCAGCAACGCTTTAACTTAGCCATAAGAGTGGGAGAGCAGCACGACTCAAGCTTTTATCAAAAACGTTTAGGCACAATTGCCACTGCTTTAGTTGTTAAAAAACAAAGTGAATCTAAAAACAGATTAATTTTACCCTACACCAACAAACAACTATCGCCGGCACTTATTAGCGAGTTAAAAAACAAATTTGAAAATATAACCTACTGCTACGACATAACCATTGCACGCCAACTCGTTCAATCGGGTGTGGGAACGGGTTTATTACCAATGAGCGAAGTAGCAAGCCTAACCAGTAAACATCAGTTTGAGTATGTAGATTTAAATATAACGCTACCCTCTCGCCCTATTTATGCCTTGTGGTCGCATTCACGCACACCAAGTAGCTCTACAAATACCTTAATTGAGTTAATTCAAGATTGCATAGCCACGCAACCCAGTTTGCAGGGTCAAATTATTACGCTTGGTAACTAACCTAAATTCTGGATAATAAATCAATCTTGTGTAGTGTTTATATTTAATATTTAAATGTATTTTAAGGTTAGGTATTTTAAGATTGAGCTTTAAATTGTAGATGTATTTATGTTTATTTTTAAAGTATGCAAAGGCATAAGCGAGGTATAAAACCTCACCTACATCAATGCAAGCATCGCACTCAACAAAACCGTAGGTGCGATTTTACATCGCGCTTTGCTCTCGGCTTTTTATGAAACGCCATGGATGCTATAAAACCTCACCTACATCAATGCAAACACCGCAATCAATAAAACCGTAGGTGCGATTTTACATCGCGCTTTGGTTTTAGCTTCAATTACTCACTTAGCAACCACCTACTTTAACGTGATACTTTAAATAAAATTTTTACATACGCCCGCATTTACCACACCTAAAAATACAACTAAAAATTACTCTTAAAAAGTATTCATATTCGGTACTTCAATGATATTCTAAGCATATACATGATTGAAAGGATGCCTCATGATTTTAAAAGATAAAACACTCATCACCAGCAACTCAGCTAAAATACAAGCAGGTCAAAAACAAGAACTCGACGTGGCTTTTTATTTACGCCGCGCGTTTAAAGATCATAATCAAGTGTTTGTATTTAATGATGTAAAATTTAAGCATAATGACGAAACCGCACAAATAGACCACCTTATTGTATACACCTACGGCTTTATTCTTATTGAATCTAAAAGCATTACCGGTGAAGTGTCGATAAACGAACATCAAGAATGGAGCCGCAGCTATCGTGGTAATTGGCAAGGTATGCCATCGCCAATAAAGCAGGTTGAGTTACAGCAAGCGCTATTAAAAAGCTTAATGCAACATAATGCGCCGCAGTTACTTCCAAAAATGTTTGGCAAAATTCAACAAGGGTTTGGCGGTCGAGAATGGCACAGCATTTGTGCAATATCGAGCAACGCTATTATTAATCGAGATAACACACCAAAAGTAATTGAAGACCGATTAGGGGCTGTTGATCTTTGTAGTATATATATTAATCAGCCCACATTGGTAGCCACATCATAGTAAATGCTAAAGCGAGCATGGAATGATAATTCCGTTCAAGCTTTTCATACCTTGTAGCTATCCCTCTATATTGTTTGATCCGACCAAAGGCATTCTCAACTAAGTGCCTATATTTGTACATGCACCAGTCAATATCTTCATTACCCACTAAACTGTTATCCTTGCGTGGAATAACGGGTGTAGCGCTATTATCACGAATAAACTCTCTTAGTTTTTCACTATCGTAGCCTTTATCTGCGACAACCACATTACTCGTTGGGCAATTGTCTACAAGTGACTCTGCATGGACGATATCATGCGTATTTCCACAGGATAATTCATAATAAACAGGCAATCCTCCGCTATCTACTGCAAGATGAATTTTAGTCGAATTGCCACCTCGACTCTTACCGATTGATTCATTGCCAGCGGTTCTTGCACCGCAACTATGCTGGTGAGCCCTGACAATACTGCCATCAATAAAGATCCAATCCATATCAGCATAGTGGGATAACACACGAAATAATTCATTCAAAATATCTTTTTTGGACCATAAATTAAATCGTCTATAGATAGCACTCCACGAGCCGAAATAAGACGGTAAATCTCGCCAAGGAATACCGGTACGCATCTTATAGAGTATGCCTTCGAGCGTTTTTCTATGCTCAGGCTTATTATAAATTCGACCACTTAAGTGCATTACTTTTGATAAGACATTCCATGTCGCGTCTGTTAACATTAATCTTGGCATGAGGGTTCGGTGTAACGTTTTTTAGCGAATTCAATTATACCTTATCCTCATGCTGTTTGTTTTTTATACCGCAAAGATCAACACGCCCTA
>NZ_AUTQ01000172.1 GCF_000498095.1 Pseudoalteromonas sp. TB64 | reverse complement strand
TAGGGCGTGTTGATCTTTGCGGTATAAAAAACAAACAGCATGAGGATAAGGTATAATTGAATTCGCTAAAAAACGTTACACCGAACCCTCATGCCAAGATTAATGTTAACAGACGCGACATGGAATGTCTTATCAAAAGTAATGCACTTAAGTGGTCGAATTTATAATAAGCCTGAGCATAGAAAAACGCTCGAAGGCATACTCTATAAGATGCGTACCGGTATTCCTTGGCGAGATTTACCGTCTTATTTCGGCTCGTGGAGTGCTATCTATAGACGATTTAATTTATGGTCCAAAAAAGATATTTTGAATGAATTATTTCGTGTGTTATCCCACTATGCTGATATGGATTGGATCTTTATTGATGGCAGTATTGTCAGGGCTCACCAGCATAGTTGCGGTGCAAGAACCGCTGGCAATGAATCAATCGGTAAGAGTCGAGGTGGCAATTCGACTAAAATTCATCTTGCAGTAGATAGCGGAGGATTGCCTGTTTATTATGAATTATCCTGTGGAAATACGCATGATATCGTCCATGCAGAGTCACTTGTAGACAATTGCCCAACGAGTAATGTGGTTGTCGCAGATAAAGGCTACGATAGTGAAAAACTAAGAGAGTTTATTCGTGATAATAGCGCTACACCCGTTATTCCACGCAAGGATAACAGTTTAGTGGGTAATGAAGATATTGACTGGTGCATGTACAAATATAGGCACTTAGTTGAGAATGCCTTTGGTCGGATCAAACAATATAGAGGGATAGCTACAAGGTATGAAAAGCTTGAACGGAATTATCATTCCATGCTCGCTTTAGCATTTACTATGATGTGGCTACCAATGTGGGCTGATTAATATATATACTACAAAGATCAACAGCCCCTAGTGAAAATCTAATTAATAATAACTAACCAAGTAAAAGAAAATGCGATGAAAGCCCTTATTTATTATTCCCCTTGAGCATGATGCTACCAGCCTGTAGCTCAATGTTTTGATAGACGAGTAAACGATAAATGCCGAGTTTTATTGATTTATCGAGTCCTGAACTACAAAGTGAGGTAGGTGAATATTGGAATGTTGCTAAATGTTGCTAAAAGAGATGAGCCGGTATACCTGATAGAAGCCGCAAAGAAAAGTACTTCAGGTTGTGTTGAGTTATCTGTGCTAGTTAACTCACAGGGTAGTGCTCAAGGGGATAACACTATTTCGTCCTACCCTGAGGGAATATTTGATAAAAATGCAGCTGCGACTATGAATCTATGGCGTTGTGATCCGCAGCTCAAAGTACAAGTAAGCAACCTATATTAACTTATGCTCGAATGGACTTTATGGTAAGCCCAAAACCTAGTGATATAGAGTACCTAACGCATTGTCCTTGTGGAAAATAGAGTCGTAGTTAATAACGTATCAATATAAAAAAGCCAGGTACTTTTATTTACCTAGCTTTAATAATTATTACTTGCTTGCATACAAGTCATATTCGTTAAGTCTTAGTTTTCCGTCTTTATCTTGATCGTAGTTAGAAAAGCGCGACCACAGAGCGGGATCTGCCGCTGTTTCTGAACGTGTTAAAGCCCCATCTTTATTTCTATCTAATTTTTCAAATTGCTCAGCAATATCGTTACTTACGGCAAAACTTAATGTGCTAAAAATGCTAAGCGAAAAAAACGCTATATAGCTTATATTTTTCATGAAATTACTCAGTAGAGGTTATTGGTTAGATAATTTTTGAATTCGATTAGTGATATTTTACTGTCTTGATCTTTATCCCACATTACAAAAGTGTTTAGTAATTGTGGTTGAGCATCAAGTTCATCGTGAGTTAGGTATCCACTTTTATTTGAGTCTAGGTGGTCAAAGCGTTGCTTTACATCAAGAGCTGAGGCGCTAAAACTTGATAGCATTAAGATGCTTGATAACAAAGTAAGTATCTTCATGATGTTCCTTCCAAAATGCAGTATTTACGGTTTTACTAACGTTTATACTCATAGTGTTAAGTAAGTAACCCACTTTAGCGACACAAAGAACCTGATAACGAATCAAAAAATTTATACAGTTGTTCTATATAAAAAGCATTAAACGAGGTTAACGAGGCTTTAGATCACTAAAACAGTCAATATTTAAATTTAATTAATATTAAATACTTAGCTTTAAGCTAGAAGGGATAAAGCACTTGCCATAATTTAACTCCCAACATTAAATCCTTTTACACACTCCCTCAGGGATTATGGCAAATACTTTAAGTTCACTTTACTAGGTAGAAGCTTAAGTAAAACTTAACCTTAAGGTTTAAAGCTCTCAAATTCTTTTTTTGAGATCATTTCGTCGTCGTTTTCATCCAAATCAGTAAATTGTTTCATTACTTCTTTGTCTTTTTTTGCTTCGGTAATTGATATTTGCCCATCCATATCTTTATCTAAATGGGCAAAACGCACATTTGTTGGTGATGCAAGTACCGTGGCACTAATTGCTAAAAACATTAATGAAAAAGCGGCTATAAGTTGTTTCATAATCACGTTCCTTATTAAATGTGTTTATTGAATAAATTTTTTGAATTCATTTAGCGACAACAAACCATCTTGGTTTGTGTCTATTTGTGCAAAGTTTTCATGTAATACGGCGTCTTCGCCAGCTTCGGCTTCGTTTAATGTACCGTTACTGTCTTTGTCTAACTCGTTAAAAGTAGCTTGAACGTCCATAGCGAGTGCACCTGTGCTTAAAAAGCCCAAAGCGAGTAATGACGAGATTACTAAAAAGCGATTGTTCATAATTATTTCCTTATTAAATAAAGTTGTTATACCCATTACAAAAATGATGCCAAAAAGTATTTTTGTTTATTTTCAATCGGTTATGTCGGTAGTTAGATGTGAGTATGAAATTTTTACTGGATTTGATGTAACTTTTGTGTGCTTTTAGCAACACAATTTTAAGAGGTTTATACTAGGTATTTAAAATCAATGAGTTACGTTGTTGCAGTTTGGCGACAAGGTGTTTTTATTACGCGAACAGTTAATCGTATTAAATGTAATTGTTGATTCAGCTAGTGTATAAGGTAGACGCCTAATAATAGAATGCTTAACGTCAATGAGGATTAAACATAATGCCAACAACCATGGCTGAAAAATACAAAACAATGCTTAATTGGCGACCTAATTTAATAGGTCAATTTGTAATAAGCATGCTGTTGTCACTACTTCCTCTTTCGTTGGTTGTTATTGTATTTTTAAATGCGCTTAACAAGCAGTTAGACGTTACTCAACTAATAGTAAGTAATAACTACCAAGTCACTAAATCGTTCAATGCTTTAAAGCAAGAACTAAACAGCCTTGAGCGCGCTACAAGACAAAACTGGGTATTAAAAAGCGAGTCGCTCGATAAATTAATTGTTGATAAGTGGCAGTCATCTTTACAAAGCGTAGATGAACTAACGCTTATTAATGCAAGCCAAGATCATAGTGCGCAATGGCAGCGTTTAAGTAAAACTCTACAAGCCGCGCACGTACAACTCGTTGAAGAAAAACAAGAGCAGGCAGAATTATTTATGCCTATAAGTGATTTAATGGCGGAGCTTACACTGTGGTTACGTGATAAAAACGAAACCCAAATCACTGATAATAAAAATGAATTAACAAGCTTACAAACATCATTTATAAATTGGTTGGTAGCACTTATTCCACTTACTTTAATTGTAGGGGGCGGTTTTTTATGGCGTATAAGCGGTCGCTTAAAGGGTTTAACATCAATTATAGATAAATTAGGGCAAGGTCATTGGCAGCAAAAAATATCGGTAAAAGGCTCTGCTGAATTAGTTGAATTGGGTAATAAATTACAATGGGTGCAAGAGCAGCTTCATGTACTTGAACAACAAAAAGATACCTTTTTACGCCATGTAACGCATGAGCTTAAAACGCCACTGGCTTCAATGGTTGAGGGTACCGATTTACTCGCCGATGAAATAGTTGGTCCTATTACTGATGAGCAAAAAGCGGTACTTGAGCTTATTGCTCAATCAATGGTGCGCTTACGTACTATGATCGACAGTTTATTAAGTTACAACGCTATTCGAACCAGTAAAGATAGCTTAAGCGAAGTTGAGTTTACTTATCTTATTAATAAAATAAACAGTCACTTTGAACATCGTTTAGGTGCTCGAGAGCAAGCAATAAAGTGGCAAAATCACCTCCCTAATAAAACGCTCGCGTTACCGAGCGAATTAATTGAAATGATTTTAATTCAGTTAATTTCTAATGGCTTAAAATTTTCTGAAGATAAGCAAAGTGTCACTATTAATTTGGCACTTGAGCAAAACCAGCTTTGTATCGCTGTTACTGATGAAGGGTGCGGCATAAAAGAGCAAGAAAAAACTCAAATTTTTAGCGCATTTTATCAAGGCAAACACAGTAAAAATGTTACTCTGCAAGGCAGTGGACTGGGTTTAACTATTGTAAAAGAGTCTGTTGAGCAATTACGAGGGCAATTAGTGGTGGAACATAATGAACCTAAAGGTTGTCTATTTTTAATTAAAATTCCAATAACAACTATTCAAGGAGTTAATTAGCATGCGATCGCGTTTAATGACTATTTTATGTGTGCTTGGTAGCACCATCATTTTATCGGGTTGCGAAATTAACAACGCACAAGAAGATCATGTTTCTGCCTCAATAACGAAAACAACACCGGCACCAGTGATCGATACTCAGGTCACGACAGATAAAAACACTAAGCCAAGCCCTAAATCTCGTCCAAAGGACGATCCTATTTATCCACCAGCAGAGCAGGTAATTGCATGGCATGCAAATCAATGTGGTGGATTTAAGGTAACTCCAGTTAAGCAGGTTTACCTTGGTGAAAAAGAACTAAAAAGCTTTTTTAAATTTATGTGTTTAAACACCAGTAACGACCCTAATACAGTAATGACTAAATTGCTTAAACTCGACTTAGCCTACTTTTGGCCTGACGATATCAAGCAATATTTATGGTTGCAAAAGCAGCAAGTCACTATGCAAATAAATGCTAAAAAAGAGCAACAAGCTCTCAATAATAAAATGCAAGAAACCCTCTCGTCATTAGCGACCATAGAGCAACAGCTTTTATTGCGCGAAGAAACCAAGGAGTAGTAATAATGGCAGCAGCAAAACCACAAGGTGCAAAAGTATTATTAGTCGATGACGATGCTAGCTTATTAAAACTGCTCGCTATTCGTATTGAATCAAAAGGCTACGAAGTAACAACCTGTGAAAGTGGCTTAATTGCATTACAAACATTAAAAAGTCATGTTTTTGATGCTGTAATAACTGATCTACGAATGGACGAAATGGATGGTATGGCATTGCATCGTCAATTACAAAGTCGCTATCCTGCATTGCCCGTTATTATGATGACAGCACATGGCTCAATCCCTGATGCGGTCGAGGCAACCAAGCAAGGCATTTTTGCATTTATAACTAAACCAATAGATAAAGATGAGTTATTTGACAGCCTAGCTAAAGCGATAGAAATACATGGTGTTAATGCAGATGAAGTTGTACCAAAAAGTAATATAGTAACGCGCAGCGGTGCTATGTTGCATTTGCTAGAGCAAGTAAAATTGCTTGGACCGACTCATGTTAATGTATTAATTTCGGGTGCAAGTGGTACTGGTAAAGAATTACTCGCACAAGCTATTCATCAGCATAGTCATGTAAAAGAGGGTCCGTTTGTCGCTATAAACTGCGGCGCTGTACCGGGTGAGCTTTTAGAGTCAGAATTATTTGGTCATAAAAAAGGCTCGTTTACTGGCGCAATTAAAGATCATCAAGGTTTGTTTCAGCAAGCTGAGGGCGGCACGTTATTTTTAGATGAAATAGGCGATATGCCACTTAATTTACAAGTTAAGTTATTAAGGGTGCTACAAGAAAAAACTATTCGCCCAGTAGGCTTTCAAGAAGAAATTGCGATTGATGTACGTATAGTTTCAGCAACACATAAAAATCTACCCGATGCTATTTTAAACCAGCAATTTAGGGAAGATTTATATTATCGTTTAAACGTTGTTAACTTAAAACTACCGCCGCTTTGTGAGCGCCGCGAAGATATAAGTTTATTAGCACAGCATTTTAGTGCCAGCATTGCTAAACGTATGAACCAAAATGAAAAACGTTTTGCCAATGAAGCCATGCATGCATTAGTACGCTACGATTGGCCTGGTAATATTCGCCAATTACAAAATGTAATTGAGCAAGTAGTGGCACTTACACCAAGCGAAGTTATTTCAGAACATTTAGTATTAACAGCGCTGAATAGTAACGAAACAAACGTAGAGCCATTGTCGCTAAACGACGCAAAAAAAGAGTTTGAGCGCGACTACGTTATCAACACCCTAAAAATGGCAGGTGGTAATGTAGCTGAAGGCGCAAAGTTTGCTAAACGTAACCGCTCTGATTTTTATAAGCTGATTAAAAAACATAATATTGATGTTGATAATTTAGGTTAAGGAAAAGCATGCAATTATTTATGGTGTATTTAGGTGGCCGAATTCAAGGCTGCCACATAGAAATGCATGACATTCGCTTTGTGGTAGGGCAAAACATAGAGCAAACGTATACTAAATTAAAGAGCCAATGGGTAGGCGACAGAAGCAGTGTTCACATGGATAGTTACATGGCAATTAGTCATATTGACGGTTTTAAAGTAGAAGTAGTTGATACTTATGTTGAGCAAAATAAACAACTCTATTTTGTAAACCTAGGCGCTTACAGAAGCGATTCTATGGCTGAGCAACACGACTTTGCATTGTATGTTGCAAGTAGCAGTAATGAGGCTAAGCAACGCGCTAAAAATGATTTACTCGCAGGGCTTAGTCATATTCATAAAGATGACTTACACGACGTAGATGACTGCTTTGCCATTGATTTACTCGACAGCCAGTTAAACATTAAACTCACGCCTAGTGGGCAAGCTCAAGCAATTAAACCAGATTGGTTTGGGTACCACGTACTTTAAATAAATAGATCGCTCTAAAAAGATAAAGCAGGATTAAGAATCCTGCTCATTTTGCTCATCCTTTTCGCTTTTAGCCGCCATTTTAAACGCCACAATAACTAATCCAAACATGGCAAACGGCAAGGCGGCAAGCATGTATTCAACCATATTGCTGTCTTGAAAATTAGCTTGTAGTAAAAAGTGACCTGCCACGCACATTAAAATAACCACCAATAAAATAGGTAGTAACATGAGTTCTTTTTTTGATGAATGATTTTTCATTGAATATAAGGCTATGGCATTAAAATAATGCGTCATTGTAATGAGCTTACTTAAGCTTGGCAAACATCACAGAACTTATTAATTAATGATATGATTAGTGTCAAACAATTGGGCAAGTGTTATTGGGAATAAAGTGAAAAGTAACTTAAAACAGGTTTACCTAGTTGGTGGTGCTGTGCGCGACAAACTACTAAATATAAAATCAAAAGATAACGATTATGTCGTGATTGGTGAAACGCCAGACACAATGGAATCGCTCGGTTTTGTACCAATAGGTAGCGACTTTCCTGTTTACCTACACCCAAAAACAAAAGAAGAATACGCACTAGGGCGTACAGAGCGAAAGAGTGGCAAAGGTTATACCGGCTTTGTGGTTGATGCCAGCTCAACGGTAACGCTAGAAGAGGACTTAGCTAGGCGTGATTTAACCATAAACTCAATGGCGCTTGACGAAAATAATAATATTATTGACCCCTTTAATGGCCAAGCAGATTTACAAAGCAAAACACTGCGCCATACCACAGAAGCATTTGTAGAAGACCCTGTTCGAGTACTGCGTATTGCCCGTTTTTTAGCGCGCTATGGCAGTGA
Source organism: Pseudoalteromonas sp. TB64 (assembly GCF_000498095.1). GTDB lineage: Bacteria > Pseudomonadota > Gammaproteobacteria > Enterobacterales > Alteromonadaceae > Pseudoalteromonas. The sequence goes on along the minus strand of NZ_AUTQ01000172.1, from coordinate 15,044 downwards.
TTGGAGTATTCACCCGAGTACGTACGCATTAATGCGTGAGCTTAAAAATAAAGGTGAGCTAAATCATTTAGTACCTGAGCGTGTGTGGCTTGAAACCGAAAAAGCACTTAGCGAAAAACACCCAGAGCTTTATTTTGAAGCACTACAAGGCTTAGGTATTTTTCCAGAACTTGAGCGTATGGTTGATGTACCGCAACCAGCAGCGCATCATCCCGAGGGTGATGTGTTTGTACATACCATGCTAGTACTTAGACGAGCCGCAGATTTAAATTTTAATTTAGAAACGCGCTTTGCTGCGCTTACCCATGACTTTGGTAAAGCACTTAGTTATAAAATACGCGGAAATTTACGTGGGCATGAACGCGAAGGCGTTGCAGTAGTTGAGGCGTTTTGTGAGCGCTTAAAAGTGCCTAACCGTTTTCGTGATATTGGTGTGCTCACCAGTGATAACCATACGCTTTGCCATACGGTCGATCAGTTAAGAGCGCAAACAATTCATAAGTTAATTATCACTAATCTAAATGCTTTGGTGCACCCAGAGCGTTTTATAGCGTTTACTCAAGCTTGCCAGTGTGATGCGCAAGGGCGAGGTGAAACACTTGTTGATAAGCCATACCCGCAAGCAGCTAAACTGCGAGAAATTCATACTGAACTACAAAAAATGGACAAAAAGCAGATAGTACAAAATGCACTTAAAAGCGGTAAAAAAGGTCCAGAAATAGGCGAAGAAGTAAGGCTTGCAGAAATTAACTGCATTAAAGCATTTTTAGAACGAGAGAAGTCTCAATCGTAATAAAGTTAAACTAAGTAGTGCGATACGCCTTGGTTTTTGCTCGCGTCGTGCTTTCTTAGTTCTTTGTAGTTAGTACTTTTTGGTTTTATGTTCTCAGACACAGGCTTTTTAGAGGGCCTATATAAATCAAAAATAAAATCTAATTCTTCACGCTCGAGTGGTGACTTCATGGTTATTCCTCAAATGTAATACTTTAATATGATTAGGGTATGGTCATTTGACTGAATAAAAAGTGAATAGTTACATTTGAACTTGCACTAAATTGTAATCGGCAGGTTTTACGGGGTGAGTAGAATTCAAGTGTTAATACGTATGTAGTTAAAGTTAATTTTAATGGCTGAATTTAACAAAGAAGATACAGCTTTATTTGGTTTATTATGTAATCACCATTTCACTACAGCGTTATCGTTATAAATAGCATGGTTGTAGATACGACCTTAGCTTAACTATTAACTAACGGCAGCGTTACGGTAAACACTACACCATCGCCTTGTTCGTTATTTTGCGCTGTTACGCTCCCTTTATGGTAATCGCACACCAACCTTACAATATAAAGCCCTAACCCTAAATGTGGCTGTTGCTGCATTTGCTGACTACGTACCGACACCATAGAATCAAAAATATGTTCAGTTAATCCTTCAGGTAAAGCGGGACCAGTATTACTCACTGTTAATATTGCCTTGTTTTCAATATGTTTAAGGCTCGCATTAATAGCAGTATTGGTTTCACTAAACTCCAGCGCGTTGTTAATCAGTTTATCAAGTAGCTGGGCTATAAATTCTGGTGCGCCTTGCATAGGCAATTTTTCTTGGTATAAATCAAGCGTAAATAACTGGTTTGGATAAGTAAGTTGGTAGCCCTGCATACAGCCATTTATTACTTTTTGTAAATCAAATGGCTCGGGTTCATTGCTTTGAATACTTTGCTCAAGGCGGGTAGCTTCGCTCATGGTGGTTATAATTTTACCTAAGCGTTCAACGCCTTCACTGGCGCGATCGAGGTATTTTTGACTTAGCTCATTTTGTGGCAAACTTTGTAAGTTTTCAAGTGATGAGCGAACTACCGCAACAGGCGTGCGCAGTTCATGCGATAACCGCGACGACATATTTTCTAAGTAATCGGTATAGCCACCAAGTCGGCTCACAATGTTTGAAAAACTACGCGATAGGTCGCCAATTTCATCGTTTGCGTCACTGTAATTAATACTGCCGGTAACACGCCCTTGTGCATCAATTGCTTGCTCAGCTGTATCGCGTAGTCGTCTAATACGGCTCGATATACGCGAGGCAAAAAAGAACAGGGTAACAGTGCCAATTAGCATAACGGCTAAAATAACGTTAAAGAGTTTTTCGAGCGATTTGTTACGCAGTGTTCGTACGCCGTTTGTAGTTTCCTCTGCTATTACCGCGCCAATTACTTGGTCTTGAATCCAAATAGGGTAAGCTGCCGATAAAATAACGGCTTTGCTGTCGGGGGTTAAGCGCCAAGACGATGCAGGTTGACCTTTTAATGCTTTAGCTAAGTGCGTGCCCTGCATAGAAGCTACATCGTGCAGGGTGTCTAAAAATTCATTTTCGGGACGCGTTAAAATTTTATAATACAATGGGTGCAAATACGTTTGTTCAAAGCGTTGCCATGTAGTTTCTGGTGGCTGATTTTTGAGACCGTCAGCCCATACGCCATCTGCATTTTGAATAGTGCCCGACTGCGCAAGTACACGATGATGGTTATCGACTACCCAAATACGGCTACNCTGTGACCCATACCTTTTAAAATACGGCTAATCTCTGGAGAGGGAACTAATACAGAGCCTAAATCGTTTGGGTTATTTAAGTTTGAGGTCGACATTATTTTTGGTTCTAACAAGGCATCTTTATTATCTACATCAACAATAGCAAAGCCAAGTTTGTTGCCCAACATGCTAATGGGAAAACGCAGCTCTACGTTATAACCTGTATTGGTACTTTCAAAATAGCCCTGAATTTTTGTAAAAGGTGCTTTGGTATTTGCATTAAACGCATTGACCCAGCCATCTTGGCGCGGTGCAATTATGTAGGTGTTAAATTGACCGTCTGGATTTTTTAAACCAATTTGTAAATAATCGTTATTGGTAATACTTAAGCTGTTTTTAGCGCGATAAATAAGTGTGTTATCAGTTACTTTAAATACGGCGTATAAATAATTATCAAACTTGCCAACCATATGATCAAACGATAAATCACTGGCTTGATGTTTACTGTCTGTTTTTTGCAAGTAGCGCTTATCGTAATGCCAAAACAGCGGTTGGTAGCTTTCCCAATCGGTGAGTTTACCATCTAGCTGAATAGGGTTTTTAAGGTTATAAGCGTATAAATCACGGCCTTTTACTACTTGATCTAAAAAATTAGTTTGTTCATCAAATAACGCAGGGCGTTCGTGTAATGCGGTCGCAAGTGCGCGAGTAGTACCTACGAGGGTTTTTTCTTGGCCTTGGCGTAAAAACTTTTCCATTTCCCACACGTACTCGTAGCCAAGCCACGGCAGCAAAAACAAAAAACATGAAAGTAATATAAATTTACTGCGTAGACCAAATCGTAACATTAGTGTTGTTCCCACCGGTAGCCCATACCATACACAGTATCTATGCAATCAAAGGTGCTATCGAGTGCTATAAACTTTTTACGGATACGTTTTACGTGTGAAGTAATGGTGCTGTCGTCTACATAAATTTTTGCATCGCTCATTAACTCATTACGGCTTTTAACATGCCCAGGACGTTGCGCGAGTGAATGCAGCATCCAAAATTCGGTTACGGTTAAATCAACTAATTGTTGTTGCCAAAATACCTGCATACGTTGTGTGTCGAGTGTTAATTGCCCGCGTGTTATGAGTGCGTTTGCATCAGCGGGTTGCTCAAGCGCTTCCATTCGGCGAAATAGTGCACCAATACGCGCAGCTAAATGAGCCAAGCTTATGTCTTTTGTTAGGTAGTCGTCGGCGCCCATGCGCAGGCCGCATACGGTATCTATTTCACTATCGCGTGCGGTTAAAAAAATAATAGGGAGTGTTTTAGAAAGTGATCGCAGTGTTTGGCACAGTAAAAAGCCGCCATCTATTTCATGACCCAAGCCAATATCAACAATGGCTAAATCGGGCAGGGCATTTTTAAATTCAGCTTCTGCACTGGCGCGATTTTCAAAGCCACTAACTTGGTAGCCTTGTGCGCTAAGCATTTCTATGTAGTTTTCGCGAATTGCAGGTTCATCTTCAATGATGGCTATTTTTTTCATTTTAATCATTAGCTACTCTACTGTGCTGTGCACTATAACGAAGTTTTTAAGCTAAGTAAGGTTAAAAAGGCAATTGCCTTTTTTTTGCCACAATTGCTCAGCAGTTTGCCATTTTTGCTCCCCTTTGTTGCCACTTGAGATTGTTTTAATACAAGCATCAAAACAAAACATCATAAAAGTAAAAAACAATTTTAAGGATCAAACTATGAAAAAAACATTAATAGCACTCACTCTTATTGCTAGTTTTTGTACTGAAGCATTTGCCTCAGCAGCTACTCATACGCCATCAAAAGAAGGACATAAAGAAACAGCTATAGGCTTAGGTACTGGCGCTATTATTGGCGGTGTAGTGGGCGGCCCTATTGGTGCTTTTGTTGGTGCATTTGCGGGTGGTTTAATAGGGGAGTCTAAAGTAGCCGACAATAAAATTGCAGAGCAAGAACGCGCAATCACTATAATGAAAGAAAAAACCAATGATTACCAACACGTACTTAATCATAACAACATGCTAGAGCAACAGGTAGAAGTGCTTGCCAATCAAAATGAGCAATTAACTCAAGCTCAAATTAATAACTTATTAGCAATGACAGTGCAGTTCAAAACAGGCTCAAGTGTTATTGCTTCGCATTTTGCGCTTCAGCTAGATCAACTAGTCGCCCTTTTGAATAACCAACCACAGCTTGCGCTTGATTTAAGTGGCTTTGCCGATCAACGCGGCGACGAGCAAGCCAATCTTTTACTTTCTAAAGCGCGTGTAGATGCCGTGCAAAGCTACTTAATAAAACATGGTGTAAGCCATAAACGATTAAGCACGCAAGCATTTGGCGAGCAACAAACATTGGCAAGTAGCAACACAGTAGAAGATAACTTTTTTGATAGACGTGTGACCCTTACCACTCGCTCAATAAATCCTGTAAATGGGCAAACTGCAAGTAACTAATTTAAGCGTTCGATGGAGTGATTTTATGTTGATATTGAGTAGACCAACCAAAGTGCTTACCCTTAAATGGGTAAGCCTTTTTATACTAAGTATATCTGTGATGTTAGTGAGCTTTAAAAACCATGCACAATCGCCTAAATTAGAACTTTTTGATAGTCAGGGCTTGCAAGTAAGCTCTGCAATAATTTTAAAAAGCGACGCTAATATGACCTTAACAGGTCTCATTAACCATGTTGTAGTAACGCAGACCTATCAAAACGAAAATCCGTTTGCAGTAAATGCTCGCTATGTATTTCCATTGCCCGATGAAAGCGCAGTACATGCGATGACGATGCGCATAGGGGAGCGAGTAATTAAAGGCGAGATTGATAAAAAAGATGAGGCAGAAAAAAAATACACTGAGGCTAAAAAAGCAGGTAAGCAAGCGGCTTTAGTTCGCCAACAACGTGCGAATATGTTTATTACTAACGTGGCTAATATTGGCCCCGGTGAGCAAGTAATTATTGAACTTGAGTACCAAGAAATAATTGATTACAGCAGTGGCACATTTGCTATTCGGTTCCCAACTACAATTACTCCTCGTTACCATGCAATAAATGGTGAAGTTGAGCAAAATAACACAAATAAAACATCGAATAATCCTGTGCCAAATGGCTGGTTAAGCCCTGTATATAGCACCCAAGAAAGTAATAAAAATGATGATAATGTACCAAGCAGCCAATTTAGTTTAAGCATTGATATAGATGTAGGCTTGGAGTTGGTAGATATAAACTCTAAGTTTCATAATGTTGATGTGCAAAATCCCGCATTTGGGCAATATAAAATAGCCTTAAATGAAGCAAATGCAGTTAACCGAGATTTTTTACTTGAGTTTAAACCACTGCAAAAAGATCAAGCTCAGGCCGCTTTTTTTACTGAGCAGTTTGAGAACGGGGATCGTTACGGGCTTGCTATGTTAATGCCACCAGGGGATCAATTTGTACAAACGCAGCGCTTACCTCGTGAAATGGTTTTTGTAGTTGATACATCAGGCTCAATGCATGGGCAATCTATAGAGCAAGCTAAAAAAGCATTATTTTATGCGCTGTCACTACTTGATAGCGACGACAGCTTTAACATTATTGGCTTTGATAGTGTGGTTAACCCAATGAGTGACAAACCACTTATTGCTAGTGACTTTAATTTGCGCCGAGCAGAGCGATTTATTTATAGTTTAAAGGCTGATGGTGGTACCGAAATACAAAGCGCATTAGATACCGTACTTGATGGAAGCCAGTTTGATGGTTTTGTGCGCCAAGTTGTATTTTTAACCGACGGTAGTGTCAGTAACGAAGATACACTGTTTAAAAACATTCAAAGTAAGCTAGGTGATAGCCGCTTATTTACAGTGGGTATTGGCAGTGCTCCTAATAGCTTTTTTATGCGCCGCGCTGCCGATGCTGGCAAGGGCACGTTCACATTTATAGGCAGCATAAGCGAGGTGCAGCCTAAAATGCAGCAGTTGTTTGATAAGCTCGCTCATCCAGCCATTACTAATTTAGCGTTAAATGATGAAAGCGGTAATGCATTAGATTTTTGGCCATCACCATTACCCGATTTATATTTTGGTGAACCGATTATGGTGGCAATAAAGCTCAATAACGTAAAAAATGTGGTACTTACTGGGCAAACTGCACAAGGGCCTTTTAGTATTAAAATAAGTACACAAAACAGCTCAAATGCAAAAGGCATAGCAAAGCTATGGGCTCGTGAAAAAATAAAGTCACTGCTTTTATATAACGAGCAAAATACAGTTAAAGATGAAGTACAAAAACTTGCACTAACTCATCAATTACTCAGTCCGTTTACTGCTTTTATAGCAATTGAACAAACACAAATAAAAGCAGTGGCAGAGCAAAGCGTACAAGCTACTAATGCAATACCACAAGGCATGGCAATGCGTTTACCGCAAACTGACGGGCAAAGTAGGCTACATATATTACTAGGCTGTATTTTATTACTAGGATTTGGCGCTCTTAAATTTAAGCAAAGAGCTAAATAAAAAGAGGCTTAAAATGAAAAAGTGGCTAAGTACGGGTTTACTAATATTAGGGTTAGGATTATTTGGACACGGCGCTTATATGCAGGCAAAAGCGTGGCTTGCTCAAGTACTAATTGAGCAAGCGTGGCAAGAGGCACTTAAAGCACCTAATACACAAGTAAAACCATGGTTTTATGCCGATACCTACGTTACAGCGCAGCTTAATTGGCCAAGCCATAATAAAACATTGAATGTGCTTGCTGGAGCGAGTGGTCGTAACTTAGCGTTTGCACCTAGCCAGTTTTTACCCGCAGGAGCGTTGGGTGGCAAAGAGTTTGGTAATAAAAAAGGCGCACTAATAGCAGGGCATAACGACACCCACTTTGCATTTTTACAAAACGCCAAAGTGGGTGAAGAGTTTACTTTGCAGTTACAAAGTGGGGAGGTACAACATTATAAAGTAACGGGGGTTGAGGTTATTCATCAATCCCAAAACACATTTTTACATACTCCAGGGCTTTATTTGCTTACCTGTTACCCTTTTGATTCACTTGCCTCTGGTACTGATTTAAGATTGCTTATATCTGCACAAATGTCTTCGCCAGATTCGCTCAGTGGTATATCAACCACAAGCTCTTGATGGCGCTGACTTACCATTACACCAATAAACACCACAAAGATGCTCAGCCATTGCCAAATGTTAAGCACTTCGCCCAAAATAATAGCTGATAAAATAAGTGTAAAAATAGGAATTAAATTGGAATACGCCGCAGCAGTTAATACCGACACCTTGCTAATAGCGTAGTTATACATGCCATACCCGCCAAGAGTTACACACGAGCCTAAGTACAAAATGCTCATAAGTGCGGTTAAGTCATGCTGGTTTTCGCTTGGTAGGTCGATAAAAAATAAAAACGGTGCAAAAAACAAGCTGCCACTAATGCCTTGCAGTGCAATGAGTGTGATAGGGGAATACCGATTAGCTAAATGCTTAATACTTACAGTATAAAATGCAGCGCACACCATGGCCATGAGTTCTAAAAAATTACCCAATAACGGATTAGGTGCTTGGTCAGAGCTTGGTGAAAGAAGAGTAAGTAAAATACTGCCGCCAATACATAAAGTAAACCCTACAACAATTGCTTTGCTTATGTATTCTTTAAGTAACACAAAGGCAAGCAGAGCAATAATAATAGGTAAGCACGACACAATAACACCCGCTTGCGAAGCCGAAGTATATTCCATTGCATGACCTTCAAATAAAAAGTACAAGCAAGGTTCAGCAAGCGACATACCCACTAAATACTTCCAGTCACCTTTTAAATACTCAAACCGAATAACATAACGCCATAAGCAAAGCGATAAAGCCAACGTAGTAAGCATGCGTAAAAATATCACCAATGCAGGGTCGTAAATGGCAATGGCGTACTTAAGTGCAATAAAAGAGCTACCCCATAAAAAGGTGGCAATAATTAAACATAAACTGGCAGGCATAGAGAGTAATTTACATAATTTAATAAAATCAGATCCTAGCATGAATATTTTTAACTTGTTCAAAAATACCGAGCTGGTATAAATTAATTTATCTTTAATAAATGATTAGTAAAAAACCCATGCAAAGGGAACAAGTAATAGTTGTAAAGCTTGGTACAAGCGTACTCACTGGCGGCACCGAAAAGTTAGATAAAGCACACATGGTTGAATTAGTACGCCAATGTTGCGAACTTAAAAAACAAGGTCATCACGTTATTTTGGTGTCTAGTGGTGCTGTTGCTGCTGGGCGCGAACAACTATTAAAGCCCTGCGGCAGAAGCTTAATTGATAAACAAATGCTTGCTGCAATTGGACAAGGTCAACTTATCCATATTTGGCAGAGCCTATTTGCTTTATACGGTGTAAACGTAGGGCAAATGCTACTTACTCGCGCCGATGTAGACGACAGAGAACGCTACTTAAATGCCCGCGATACACTCACTGCATTATTAAACTACGACGTTGTGCCAATCATAAATGAAAATGATGCAGTAGCCACGAGTGAAATAAAAGTGGGTGACAACGATAATTTATCGGCGCTTGTTGCTATTTTGGCTAATGCAAACAAATTACTGTTACTTACCGATCAAGAAGGGTTATTTACCAGTGATCCTCGCACTAATGCTGATGCAACACTTATTGGCGAAGTAACCCATATAAACGATGAGTTACGCCAACTTGCTGGTGGCAGTGGCACAAATTTAGGCACCGGCGGTATGGCAACAAAACTGCAAGCAGCCGACATTGCAAGGCGTGCAGGCGTTGAAGTTATTATTGCTAAAGGCGCAGGCAAAAACGTTATTTTAAAATGCATGAGTGACGAGTTACCTGGCACTCGTTTTTTAAAACTCACCGCTCCAAAAGATGGTCGAAAAAAATGGTTACTAGCAGGACCTAAAAGCACAGGGCAGATCACTATAGATGCTGGCGCTATTACAGCGCTGCAAAATAAAGGCGCAAGCTTACTCGCTAAAGGCGTTACTAATGCATTTGGAAGTTTTGAACGAGGCGATTTAATTGATTTAATAGACACTAAAAATCAAATAATTGCACGAGGCTTAACGCGTTTTAGCAGTGTTGAAGTAAATAAAATAAAAGGGGCGCATTCAAATCAAATTGGTGAGTTACTTGATTACGATAGCGGTGCAGAAGTGTTGCATCGGGATGATTTAGTTTTGCTTTAAAATACAAACTAAAGGGTTGCATTGTAAATATTGTCTAGTAATTTTATTTATATTGTCTAAACTAGTTGCAGTCCAATTAGTTTAGGCGATTTAATGCAAGCAAATCAATGTGGTCATAAGTGGATTGTTTCACTCACACAGCAAGAAGAAGAAAGTGATTTAGATTGCGCTTTAACTCAAGCTCTTAGTGACTTACTCGAAATTAATAATTTTGCTGCTTACATAAATAAGCACTTTTGTGCACTTGTGCCACCCACACTGATTACCCCTTCAAATACGTTAGAGCATGTGAACTCAAATCAAATCCCATATTTATTAAATAAAGCCACCCTAAATAAAGTAAGAATCAGCCACGCGCATGGTATTACGACTACTTATATACCGGTTTATCATTTAGACGATATTATAGGTATTTTAATTATAGAAACTGAGCAAGCGTTAAAAGAACAAACTTGTATGATGGCTCTGCATATTTTAAATATTTACGCCAATCAATTGTGGCTATTGCATAAATCTCGCCTAGACCCTTTAACAGGATTATTAAACCGCCAAACATTTGATAAAAAAGTAATGGAAATAGTGTCAGGTAATGGTTTTTTACTTCCCAGAGAAGGTGCTTGTAAAAACCGAGGATGGTTTTTAGCTATAGTCGATATCGATTTATTTAAAGACGTGAACGATAATTTTGGTCATGTAGTGGGTGATGGAATTATTGCCCAAGTGGCAAAGCTATTAAAAAGTAGTTTTAGAGTGGAAGATTATGTATTTAGATACGGCGGAGAGGAGTTTGCCATATTATTTCAGGCATCAACTCAAGTTGACGCTTACAATGCATTAAACAGACTTAGAGCTAATGTTGCCAAGTATTCCTTTGTACAGGTTGAGCAATTAACAATAAGTATTGGATTTTTAGAGTTACAAAATATTGATACGGTATCGCGTATTGTTAATCAGGCTGATTTAGCACTTTATCACTCTAAAAGAACAGGTCGAAATAAGGTAACCGCATGCAGTGAGTTAGTGCTTTATGAAGAAGAGGCAATAACTCAAGAGTATTGAGCTTTTTTGATTGTAAATTTGTGCTAAAATCTGGCTCCTTAAATTGTTGTAAGCAGAGCATAGAACATGAAATTAGTTCGTTGGTTTTTAGGTTGTATAATTTTATTCTTTAATTTTGTATTTACTCCTCGCAGTAAAAAGCGCGCAAGCGACGTGCAAGCGCAGCTTGATCAGCAAACCTCACAATTTAAACTATACCAATTTAAAGCATGCCCGTTTTGTGTAAAAGTACGCCGCGCCATTAAGCGCGAAGGCTTAAACATAGAAACACGCGATGCAAAAAGTAATGAGCAATATCGTCAAGAGCTACTAGAGCAAGGCGGCAGAGTTAAAGTACCTTGCCTACGCATAGAGCAAAATGGCCAAGTAGAATGGCTGTACGAATCAAACGATATAATTGCTTACTTAAACAAAGTAGCTGCATAAACCACTTTTACTATCTCACTTATTTAAAGAGAATATACCATGACAATTCGTACCCGTGTTGCCCCGTCACCAACTGGTGACCCGCATCTTGGCACCGCTTATATCGCATTATTTAATTACTGTTTTGCTAAACAACAAGGCGGTGAATTTGTACTTCGTATTGAAGATACTGACCAAGTGCGCAGCACGCCAGAATCAGAACAAGCTATTATGGATAGCCTACGTTGGTTAGGGCTTGAGTGGGATCATGGTCCTGATATCGGTGGCGAATTTGGTCCTTACCGTCAATCTGAGCGCAGCGATTTATATAAAAAATACGCACATCAATTAGTAGACGATGGCAAAGCGTTTTACTGCTTTGCAACAAGCGAAGAGCTTGACCAAATGCGTGAAGAGCAAATGGCTGAAGGCTTGCGTCCTAAATACGATGGTCGTGGTTTAAACCACACTGATGACGAAATTAAAGCAAACTTAGCAGCAGGTAAACCTTACGTTATACGTATGAAAATCCCAAGCGAAGGCTCATTTAAGTTTAACGACTACCTACGTGATGAAATTGAGATCCCGTGGGAAAACGTAGACATGCAAGTGTTATTAAAAGCTGATGGTTTTCCAACGTACTTTTTAGCAAACGTAGTTGACGACCATCACATGGAAATTAGCCATATTTTCCGTGGTGAAGAGTGGATTAACTCAGCACCTAAGTTATTAAAACTGTATGAAGATTTTGGTTGGGAAGCACCGGTACTAGGTCACTTACCATTACTACGTAATCCAGATAAATCAAAGCTGTCTAAGCGTAAAAACCCAACGTCTATTAACTATTATAAAGAAATGGGTTACCTGCCAGAAGCCGTACTTAACTACTTAGGTCGCATGGGTTGGTCAATGCCAGATGAGCGTGAAAAGTTCACACTGAATGAAATGATTGAAAACTTCGACATGAAGCGCGTATCGCTTGGTGGACCCGTGTTCGACGTAGATAAACTGAGCTGGTTAAACGGCACATGGATCCGCGAAAACCTAACTGACGAGCAGCTAATACAGCGCTTTGTTGATTGGAAGTTTAACGGCGAAATGCTCGCTAAAATATTACCAGAAGTTAAAACACGTATTAATACGCTGTCTGATATGGTTGAGCTTGCAGGGCACTTTGTAGGCGGAATTCCAACATACGATCCAGCGCTATTAACAGCCGGCAAAGCAGACGAAAACGTGATTCGCCAAGCGCTACAATTTTTTGTATGGCAGCTTGAAGGCTTGCGTAGCTTTGAAAAGCCAGCTATTTTTGCAATTGCAAAAGAAGTAGCAACATTCCACGAGCTTAAAATTAAAGACTTTTTAGAGCCAATATTTGTCGCCATTACAGGCAAAACATCAAGTACGTCAGTGCTTGATGCAATGGAAATATTAGGGTCTGACTTATCACGTGCTCGTTTACGTGTTGCACTTGCTCATTTAGGTATTTCTAAAAAGCAGGCTAAAAATATAGAGCGTGCGTACCGCGAATACCCAAGTGCATAATTGCTAAACAATGTACTTTTAAAAGCCGAGCTTTATTAAGCTCGGCTTTTTTGTGTTTAATCATTTTATATTAGTTTGATTGGCTATATGTCATGGTGTTTTAGTCTCGCTTAAAAACGAAGTAAGACCCAGCCCAATGATACAATAAGGCACATTAACAGTATGGAGGCAGTATGATTGCAACCGTTAAAAACAAAGCCATTTTTAGTAGTAATACATTTTCGATAAACCTTGTTACTTACCCAACAAATCACAGTGTAATGAACCATATTGATCCCGTGCAGCAAGGGCGTTATTACAAACTTAATTTTGTAGTAGAAAAACCTAAAGCGGGTGGGGTATTTAAATGCTCAAAATGCATTATTAACTTATTTAATCGCGTGTATTTGTTCAGACCCGATAAGTACGAACACAGCGTATCTAAAATTGAGTCTGGAAAGCGCGTATTACTTAGCTTTGCGCTTAATATATAATTTGCACTTTTACTTATTGATAGTCGTAAGCTTGTCCGGTGCATAAAACAGATAAGTCGCAATACGATACAGACGTTTCGCTACAAGAGTTAATAGTAAATGCATTGCCGCCTCTGCGCATGGCATCTGCTTTGAGTAAATCGATAGCATTTGATTTAGAGCGATTATAGCTTACATTATTGTTGCCTCTACCGTCGCCATCACAGCTTTCACCTTCTATTCGCCCCAAAAGTGTCGCACCACTTTCGTGCGCTTCTTGGTCACTATAAAACTGCTGCAAATCTCTTTTTTTAACGTAGGTGCCAATTTCTTGAGATAGCACATCATTATCTATATCGGTATGAAAAGTAATGCCTGAACAACCCGTTATTGTGGCGAGCACTGTTATTGCCATTATAAAACGCAGCATATTTATTAGTCCTTTAATTTATTATTTAAAATATAAATTACTATATAAATCAAGTGAGAACAATATTTGCTACTGCGTAAATTGTTAGCATTTGTAAATGTATTTAGGGTTTACTTAACATAGGGTAAGTAAACAAAAAGAAGTGACAAACATTAACTAACCAATGGCATAAAATAGCCCACTCCAAGCGCTGCGTTTTATAAAAAATATAGCCGTATCCTAAGCCTGCTATAAACGAGACAAGTACATAGCTAATGCCTCCAGCAAAATGCGCCAAAGCAAACACTGCAGCTGTTATTATCGGGGCAAGTAGTGCTAAGCGCTTAGGTGTGATTATTTGGCTAAGCTTAGTCTGTAATAACCCTCTAAATAAAGCCTCCTCAGCTACACAGGTAAATAAAAGATTGATAGCAATAAATGCTAACCAAAAGTCAGGAACTTTAGGGTTAAAGCTCACAAGCCCAAGTGTTAAAGCAGCTATAAGCGCAGCAAAAACGGTAGTAATAATTATTAAAACAGGTTGTTTAAAGTCTAGGGCGTGTTGATCTTTGCGGTATAAAAAACAAACAGCATGAGGATAAGGTATAATTGAATTCGCTAAAAAACGTTACACCGAACCCTCATGCCAAGATTAATGTTAACAGACGCGACATGGAATGTCTTATCAAAAGTAATGCACTTAAGTGGTCGAATTTATAATAAGCCTGAGCATAGAAAAACGCTCGAAGGCATACTCTATAAGATGCGTACCGGTATTCCTTGGCGAGATTTACCGTCTTATTTCGGCTCGTGGAGTGCTATCTATAGACGATTTAATTTATGGTCCAAAAAAGATATTTTGAATGAATTATTTCGTGTGTTATCCCACTATGCTGATATGGATTGGATCTTTATTGATGGCAGTATTGTCAGGGCTCACCAGCATAGTTGCGGTGCAAGAACCGCTGGCAATGAATCAATCGGTAAGAGTCGAGGTGGCAATTCGACTAAAATTCATCTTGCAGTAGATAGCGGAGGATTGCCTGTTTATTATGAATTATCCTGTGGAAATACGCATGATATCGTCCATGCAGAGTCACTTGTAGACAATTGCCCAACGAGTAATGTGGTTGTCGCAGATAAAGGCTACGATAGTGAAAAACTAAGAGAGTTTATTCGTGATAATAGCGCTACACCCGTTATTCCACGCAAGGATAACAGTTTAGTGGGTAATGAAGATATTGACTGGTGCATGTACAAATATAGGCACTTAGTTGAGAATGCCTTTGGTCGGATCAAACAATATAGAGGGATAGCTACAAGGTATGAAAAGCTTGAACGGAATTATCATTCCATGCTCGCTTTAGCATTTACTATGATGTGGCTACCAATGTGGGCTGATTAATATATATACTACAAAGATCAACAGCCCCTA
>NZ_AUTQ01000171.1 GCF_000498095.1 Pseudoalteromonas sp. TB64 | reverse complement strand
GTTACGAATGGTGTCGCCCCATTCAATACGGTGGTTATCTTCACCGTGTAGGAACATGTTCATTTTGGCGAGTGCCCAAGTTGAACCAATCGCTTCTTGACCAAATAATGCGTACTTTTTAGAGCCAGAGTTTTTACGCACCATAGCGCCACATTTTAACAGCAACGAGCCACTGCCTGTACATGGGTCACATATTTGGTCGCCCTCAACAGGTTCTAAAACGGTAGCGAGAAGGGTTGAAACCTCTGGTGGGGTATAGTATTCGCCAGCGGTCGCGCCACTGCCAGCCGCAAAGTGTTTAATAAGGTATTCATATGCATTACCGATGATGTCTAGGCTGCCCACACGCTCTGTACTTAGGTTTAAAATGTCTTTACCAAAGTCTTCTAGCAAGTGGCGCAGTAAATCGTTTTTTTGTTTTTCTTGGCCTAAGCGGTCAGTGTTAAAGCTGATGTCTTGGAATACGTTTTTAAGCTTACTGCCATTAGCTTCTTCAATGGCATGAAGGGCTTTATCAATGCGCTCACCGTTGCCTGCTTCATAGCGTTTTTCGTATAAGTCCCAAAAGCTCGCGCCTTCAGGTAACACAAAGCGCTGCTTAGCCATCATTGCATCTACTAGGGCTTTATTATTTCCGAATTGCTGAGCTAACTTAGCGTGTTCGTCTTTGTATACATCAGAGATATATTTTAAAAACAGCATGGTGAGAATGAAATCTTTATAGGTATCGGCACTGATCACACCACGAAAGGTGTCGCAGGCGTTCCATACTGCTTTGTTAATATCGTCCTGATTGATTTGATTTATAGTTGTTGCCATAGTTATGTAATACCTTAATTTAGTTAATCATAAACGTCTTAATTTAGTAACTGCAATGCAATTGCTGCTTGTTCTTTATCTTTATTTTCAATTAGTTTAGATAACGCAGTGCGCTCTTTTGTAGCGCACTTATGCATATTTGCGATAAGTTGCTGGTCTTTAATATCTAACAGCTTGATTGGGGTGTTTTCTAGCACTTGCCTACGCACACTTAAATGCAACGACCCCTCAGCGGTGGTGCTGAAATAGCGCTGAGCTGGTAATTGGTTTAATTGCCAACAGATGAATTCAGGTTTCACTCGATTTTGATACTCAGGTTTTACTCGTATCAAAAAAAAGTGTGGAGAGCAGACTGTTTTTTCGGGCAAACTATCAACTAAAGCAGAAAAATGCTTTACACCTTTAGCAACAAACAGCACATCACCGGAACGTAGCCAATTTGGCGCCTTTTTACCGGGAAGTATTACTTTAACCATTTCATCCTGAAAAATTTCTCCTGTGGCGCGTGTATCTCTAACTTGAACTACGTGCGCATCCCCTTGTTCATCAGCGGGAATACTTCCTCTAAAAGGATAGCCAGAAAACACATCAGCAACCTCGCAAAGTACTGTAAACATTGGAGCTGATACCTTTTTTATAAAATTTATAAACTATTTGTAGCTAAAATAATATGTAGCATACAGAAACAGCCTACCCTATAGGTTAATAATATTGATACAAAATAAGATATAAATCAATTATTTTGCAGTTTTTAAATGGTGCAATATTAATGGTGGCGACATAAAAATTAATGTTATAGAGGTAAAGTTTAATTTATTATGGGACAAGTCACACTTTTAGCTTGTTTTCACCCTGCGAAAATAGATACATCCGTAGTAAAAGGAATAACATGGACAGCAATCAAGACTCTTCTAAATTAGGGTCCAAACCGTTTTTAGAGCAGTTCGAGGAAGAGCTATTTAATAGTGCGGATAGCAATAATAAAATAAAAATTAAAGAAGAAAAGTCT
Organism: Pseudoalteromonas sp. TB64; assembly: GCF_000498095.1. Lineage (GTDB taxonomy): Bacteria > Pseudomonadota > Gammaproteobacteria > Enterobacterales > Alteromonadaceae > Pseudoalteromonas. The sequence goes on along the minus strand of NZ_AUTQ01000171.1, from coordinate 2,525 downwards.
GGTTACTATTTTTTACCTCCACTACAAGACTCTTTGGAGCTTTTAAATTTACCTCACACGCAAAAGCAACTTTTAGATTTAGCTGAATCAGTTTTTGAAACTTCTTCAAAAATTGGTCGCTCCAGTAAGTTTGCACTGTTCAGAGGTGGTGTTAGTCCGCGAGTTATTTCAAAGTTGGTCGACTTTTATAAAAACTTGCCTATACCGTTTGATACTATATTTACAACTGAAAACTTAAATAAAATTGATAAAAGTGCGAAGGTTGGCTCTAATGCCGTAAATTGGTTATTTGCCATCCCATCTTATAAATTAAGTGCCCCAAATGATGAATCAGATAAAGAACTAAAGCCGCTCTTTCATTTTATTGAGAAACGATGTGAAACCGAGGCTACCTTCGTAGAATCGTTCCGAGAAAAAATAAAAAATGGTGATATTGATCGTGAAGATACTGTGGCTATTTATAAGCATGCAAATGTTTTTTGGATAAGTGAAACGAAAGTGCCTAAACATGCAATTCGTACGTTAGGCAATATAGTAAAATATCCAGAAAGATTAAAAAAACCAACTAAAGAGGATACTCTTAGCGTTATTGAAAGCTATTGTTTCATGAACTTAGATTTTTATTTAGAGGCTATAACCTATTTTGAAATAGGTTTAAGATATGAATATGGTAATGATCCACAAAACCTTAAAAATGAACTTGGTACTATAACGAGAAGTATTTATGCGTTTGCAACCAATAACAATATTAATACTTGTTTTGAAGCTTTGTTAATTGAATATAAAAAAATCCTTACGGATTTAGTTGGTAAAACAGGCTTTAGAGACTTAGCAAGGTTCATAGATATCAATGAACTTGAAAATGCTGATTTAAGTGAATCTCTTGATGATAGAAAGTATACGCAGCTAAAACGTTGGCGTAATGGAAAAGATGTACCTAGTAATGAAAGACTAGCCATGTTTTTAGATAGGATAGATGAATATGCTAATGTCGATTCTGGGTATGTATTAAAGATGGCTTTCAGAATTGCATTGGGCGTAGATAAATTGGTTGGTAAAATTGTATCTGATACAGCTTTTGATAATTGTGAACCTCATGAAGTTGAAGCTATTATTAAAAAAGTACTTTCAGAAATTCCCACTTATTATGAGTCAAATATTACTGACTTCTTAAATGCTAAAAAAGCCGGCTAAATAATTTTAGTCGGCATTTTATTAATTTTAACAATGTCTAATTGACCTATTCGTCATCTAGCTGCTCTTGCCAATCATCTGGCCTTTCGTCTTCACCACGGCTTTGCCAGTAAGCATCATTTTCAGGGTTTAATTGGTTAGAGTGGTTATCTGCGTCATGCTTATCCATACTATTTCACTCCTTTGTTAGCATTTTTTGCAGCTGCACGCATAGCTTTTGCTGCAAATCCATTCTTAGCAATCTTACCACCATTGTTTTTTGCTTCATGGCTAACAATACGACGGGCTGCATCTGGTGTCATTGGAACTTTTTTGTGACTCATTTCTTTTTCTCCATTAGATTTAAAAGTTATTGGCAGAAGCCTCTGCCAACAAAATGAATTATGGATGAGTCACAATGACAATGGGCGGGGGGGAGTTAGTCCAAATTGAAATTATTTTAAAACAACTAGGGCGTGTTGATCTTTGCGGTATAAAAAACAAACAGCATGAGGATAAGGTATAATTGAATTCGCTAAAAAACGTTACACCGAACCCTCATGCCAAGATTAATGTTAACAGACGCGACATGGAATGTCTTATCAAAAGTAATGCACTTAAGTGGTCGAATTTATAATAAGCCTGAGCATAGAAAAACGCTCGAAGGCATACTCTATAAGATGCGTACCGGTATTCCTTGGCGAGATTTACCGTCTTATTTCGGCTCGTGGAGTGCTATCTATAGACGATTTAATTTATGGTCCAAAAAAGATATTTTGAATGAATTATTTCGTGTGTTATCCCACTATGCTGATATGGATTGGATCTTTATTGATGGCAGTATTGTCAGGGCTCACCAGCATAGTTGCGGTGCAAGAACCGCTGGCAATGAATCAATCGGTAAGAGTCGAGGTGGCAATTCGACTAAAATTCATCTTGCAGTAGATAGCGGAGGATTGCCTGTTTATTATGAATTATCCTGTGGAAATACGCATGATATCGTCCATGCAGAGTCACTTGTAGACAATTGCCCAACGAGTAATGTGGTTGTCGCAGATAAAGGCTACGATAGTGAAAAACTAAGAGAGTTTATTCGTGATAATAGCGCTACACCCGTTATTCCACGCAAGGATAACAGTTTAGTGGGTAATGAAGATATTGACTGGTGCATGTACAAATATAGGCACTTAGTTGAGAATGCCTTTGGTCGGATCAAACAATATAGAGGGATAGCTACAAGGTATGAAAAGCTTGAACGGAATTATCATTCCATGCTCGCTTTAGCATTTACTATGATGTGGCTACCAATGTGGGCTGATTAATATATATACTACAAAGATCAACAGCCCCTA
>NZ_AUTQ01000170.1 GCF_000498095.1 Pseudoalteromonas sp. TB64 | reverse complement strand
TAAAACAAGCCACTGAAATGGCAATCGTTAATGCTAACTACTTAACGCATGAGCTAAGCAAGCACTTCCCAATTTTATACCGTGGTCGTAACAACCGTGTTGCTCACGAATGTATTGTTGACCTACGCCCGCTTAAAGAGCAATCAGGCATTACTGAAATGGACGTAGCTAAGCGCTTGCAAGACTACGGCTTCCATTCACCCACTATGTCGTTCCCAGTAGCGGGTACATTAATGATTGAGCCAACTGAGTCTGAATCAAAAGGTGAGATTGACCGTTTTATCGAAGCAATGGTGTCGATTAAAGGCGAAATTGAAAAAGTAATTTCTGGCGAATGGTCAATCGAAAACAACCCGCTAGTGTTTGCACCGCATACACAAGGCGACGTGTTAGGTAACGAATGGGACCGTGCATACGACCGTTTTTACGCTGCATTCCCAGTGCCTGCAGTGGCTAAAAACAAGTTTTGGCCAACCGTTACACGTATTGATGACGTATACGGCGACCGTAACTTAGTGTGTTCATGCCCAGCGGTTGAGACATACCGTGATTAAGAGCAGAGACTAATTTTTGAATTTTAATGGGTAGTAAGTCCTATTATAGTTTGGGAATTTATAAAAGCCGTTGCAGCAATGCAACGGCTTTTTTGTGTGTGGTGATTCGCTATAAATTATATGGGTGTAGGTTGGGTAGAGTGAAACGAAACTCAACAAATCACAACTATACTTACTCGCTTAAAAGCCAAGAGTATGTGTTATTTATTGTAGGCGTTTAGCTTGCTGACGCGCGGGCGGCAGCCTGAATAATTATTTGAATAGGTGTTTGAGGTTATCATCACCGATAACGTGAATGCGTTTCGCATTTTTTAAGGATTAGAAACCTTATTCAAGGTTTATAGCCAGATTGCTGGCGGCAACNCCGCCCCTTGGAACCCCACGGCGCCCCGAGCATCTCGCTTAATCCTTCAAACCACAATTGATGTGAACGTAAACGCCATGAAAGCACATCCATGTGCAAGCATGGCTTTCATTTCATCCATGAAATGCATTACTCATCAATTGCTTATTTTCAGGGCGTGATGACGGGGAAGGGTGTTAAACGTGAGATTGGTGTTTGATCTTAGCTAAATGCAAAGTTTATCAGCTAAAATTAGTACCTAATATTGCATCAATGCTGTATTATAACTCTTGGATTGTCGCTCTAACTACTTTACCGCCCTAAGTATTAACATTACAGCTTGTAAGTTTATACAAGGGTTGTCAGTGATCTGCACTGTCGTAGTTATGCGAGGTAAATGACATGAAACAGAAAACCGTTTTAGTTAGACAATATCTGCGTTATCGTAATGGCAAGTGGGAAGATGTTTGTCAACATCTTCGCTCAGCGCCTAGGTAGTGCATAGTAGGGAGCGACAATCCACCCTTGCCATTCACTCTGCTTCGACTTCCATCATTGTGTCATAGTGCTCTAAAAATCCTGTTTTTTTAAATATTTCTCTAAATTTAAAAATATATCGTTGTGTATCTATAGTGCCTAAGTCAAGATTTATAGCGTCAGAGTGTGATCCTCTATTGAAGTATCTAAGGAATGGTTCAAACTCTTTATCAGTAGAGCTAATACTGTCTAATGTTTTATTCAAATGATCCTTTTGATGTATAAAACTAAAGTACCTCTCTAATATATTTCTCATTGCATTTGGTAACATTGACACATGAAGCTTATTTTCAGAACAATCCTTTATTGTCTTCCAATAATTTTGATAATCATTTAATAATGTATCTCTTTCCATAGGGATTACGTTTGTGTCTAGTGATTTAATGACACGGAATAAATTATAATCTTTAGGTTTATGCGCTTTGTTCGGATTTTTGAGCATTAGTAGTTCATGAAAAAAGTATAAGTTATGAGTTAGTATAAATATTTGTTTAAAGTCTTTTTCAAGAACTTCATAGTGAATAATCGATGCGATGTCATATACATAATTTTGCGATAAGCTTGAAATAGGATCATCTATAATTATTGTTCTATTTGAGCAAATAGCGTTATCCTCTTTTGAAGTAGCACCACTACAAGTTTCAAGAAAATATAAAAATGTTATTAAGGTTTTCTCTCCCTCACTCAAAGATTTAAATATATTAGTGTTAGCGCCGTTTATTCTTTCTATGAAATATAACGCTGAGTTTTCATCTGAAGCTTTTAAGTAAAAACCAGTAACTCCAAGAGAATTTAATCGGGCATTAACATTTTTCACAGATGTTTCGATTTCTGTTGTTCTACTTCTAAGTTCAGTTAGTGTTTTTTCAAGTTTTTCTTTTTCAGTTTTAGTGTCTGTTAACTTTTCTCGTAATTTTTTTAGATTATTATCAAAGTCTTTTTGTGACGCTAAATTTAAGTCTATAGCTGATTGACAATCTTGTTTAAGATTTTTCCAGAATTCAATTTTAATTTTAGATAATAATTGGTCTTTTTGAGTTAATCTTGCATTAAATTCTATTATTTCTTGTTGTATCTCTTTTATACAATCATTAACGTTATTTAATTGTTCAGTCGTATCAAATAAAGTAATTTCAACACTTGGATTAGATAATTTATTTTCTAATAGTGTAATATTTTCATTTAGCTTATTAGTATATATTAGTTTAAGAGTTTCTAATTCTTCATGTTTAACTATATGTTCCATAGAAAATGTAGGGTTGTTGAAAGTGTTTTTTATTGTGTTTGCTGATTGTTTATAAGCACTACTTAAACGTTCTAGATTACTAATTTTGTCTTCATATACTGTGGTAAACAGGCTCTTTATATTTGACTTTAAATCATCATTGATTGATTGTTGACAGAAAGGGCAGTTACTTTCATCTAAAAAATTTATCCCATTTTGGACCCAATCCGAGTTACCTAATTTATCTATTAATTGAGATAAATAAGAGTCTGTTTCACCAATGATTTTTTCTGAATAAATATGATTTTTTTCTATATTCTGTGAAGAGAATGATACTACTGAAATATTAGGAAGTTCCTTAACATCATCACCAGTTAACGTCTTAGTTTCTTCAGTTAACTTATCAAAAGTGGTTGTACCTATTTCTTTAATACTCAATAACTTATTCAGAAAACCATCCTTTGTACCAATATTCCGTTCACTTTTAATGCAAAATAAAAGAGGGTGGTTTTCGAATGTTTTTTTCTTATTCCAAATTACGTCTTTAAATGTATTTTGTGATTTCACTTGATTACTTTTTTGTGTTTTTTCTTGCGTAGCAATATCGTCTATTTCAGCTTCTAATTTATTTAACTCTGAAAGAGTATCTTCTATTTCCTTTTCTGCACTGGCGTCAGCTTCACCTATCGTAAATATTCCTTGTTGTGATGCTTTTTCATAAAAGTTTTTTTCAACGAAGTTTTGATTATAAACAATTACATCATCTTGAGTTACTGTGGGGGTAATTGAGCAATCGGCATACTCAATATTTTCTATATCTTGAAAATATTTTGCAATTGTCGACTTTCCTGAACCATTCTGCCCATAGAATAAATTCACTCTTTTCTTGTTTATTGCAATTGATACTGAGGTAGATACTGGGTAACTAGCTATGTTTTGAAGCTTAATGTTATCAATCATGGTGTCCTTACCTTGTGTAAAGATTATTATTTATCATTCATATTACATTAACTTAGCAAAATAGTTCTATCACATTAAAATTAATGATATTAAAACCAAAGGAGTCAAATTTTGAGAGGCAAATTTTGACTACACAACCAATGTCTAGATTTATAGTTTATTGCTCATTGAGTCAATTACTCTGTCTAGACCACTGCGAATAGAATATGAAAATGCGTTTACCATGTGATTAACCGTGGGAAATTGCGTGAGAAAATAAAGGGCAATATTATTGCCCTTTTTTATGCGCTTAAATTTGTTTTTATAAACTATAGCGCTACTAAGCTTTGCTCTAGCATTGCCTTTATTTGTTTTACTATTTTAGCTTCTGTTTCAGGTTCGAATTGTTGTATACGTGGGGTGTGAATATGCCCTGTAGGTATACTTGAATTAAGCGCATCGCGCAGGCGAATACTTCGGTACGATATTTCGTTAGACAGGTAACCACCGCCGCCGCCATTTACCGCAATACTATTTTTAAGCTCGCCGTACGAACCCGCTTTATAGGTTTTTTCAAGCGTGGTGACTTCGTGATTGTCGATAACTTTATAAGGGCCTTTGGCTTGCTGCATGTAAGTTACAGGCAAGCTAAATTTTACAAACTCGTTGCCCGGGAGTGGTCGGCCATTAAGTTTTGGTATCACTGGGCTTGTTTGCGTTCCACCATATACAATATTGGCATTGTCTGGGGCGGTTACACTGCGGCGTTTACCCGGGAAATGCTCTAAGTCAAATTCTGTTCTGCCCATACTTACGGTTACTACCATGTCTACATTATTAAGTGCGTAGTAGGGGGCAAGTAGTGATTCTATTATGCCTTGATCAAAGTCTTCGTAGCGTACAGGCACCATAACGGTGTTAATTTCTGCGCTTATGCCGTTGTAATTAATAACTTGGCCGTCGAGTAATAACGCCGCAACACCTGAGGGGTTACTTTGGTTTATGTTTTTATCGAGTAAAAAAGGGTCAAAGCCCGTAAGTAATATTTTTTTAGTGCTACCTGATGAAAAAGCAAAAAAACCAAAGGGGTCAAATCTTGACTTCATACATCAATGGTCTAGATTTATAGTTTATTGCTCATTGAGTTTATTATTATGTCTAGACCGCTGCGAATAGAGTATGAAAATGCGTTTTATCATGTGATGAATCGCGGAAGAGGGCGTGAAAATACCTTTTTGAGTGATGACGATTTTAAGCATTTTTTATACTGCATTGAGCAAGCAAGCCTTCGCTTTAATATTGAAGTGCATTCGTATTGCTTAATGACCAATCATTACCACCTACTAATAAAAACCCCTGATGCAAATTTAGGCAGAGCCATGAAACATATTAATGGTCTCTATACGCAATATTTTAATAGAACACATAATACAGATGGTGCACTGTTTAGAGGTCGCTACAAGGCGGTGCTGGTGGATGCTGATAATTACTTACTACACGTTAGTCGTTACATACATCGTAACCCTATAGAAACAAGTACACCGTTAGTAGATGAACTTATTGACTATAAATGGTCTAGTTATTCAGCTTTCATCAAAAAAACAGCGACGCCAAAATGGCTAGTTCGAGACTTTATATTTTCGCTTCAGGGAAAGAATCGTAAATATGCTGCGTACAAACAGTTTGTTGAATATGAAAACAATAAAGAAATAAGTACGTTTTATGGCGCTAAAAAGTTACTTTCAGTTTTGGGTTGTGACGCATTTATTGAAAAAATAAAAGGTTATATAGCAATACCAGATAGCGAAAAAGGTATTGTTATCAAAAAACGCTCACCGGTTGATATAATTGATTACTTAGCTAAATATTTTTGTATAGATACACATGATATTGTAACGGTTAAGAAAGGGCGTAAAGATAAAAATTTACCACGTATGTTTGCTATAAAGTTATGCCAAGGTTTAACTGGGCAAAATTTAAAAGCGTTAGCCGTTACTTTTAATGTTCAACATTATTCAGCTATATCCCAAACGGTAAGTCGGCTAAATAAGTTAATAACTGAAGATGACAAGGTCAAATTACAATTCGAAAAACTGCGAGATAGTTTGATGTGTGAAGTCAAGATTCGTCAGGATTTGACCCCTTTGCTCTACTTTGCTCTAAGATCAAAATTGGCTGTGCACTTCAACTGTTTTTTAAACTACCTTATTGATTTATATTATGAAATTGTGGGGAACCCTCAGGATTTGACCCCTTTGGCTGACCCTTTGCATTTTTCCTAGGCTTTAGCGAGTAACTTTAGCTTTAATAAATGCTTAACTTGCAGGTATGGCTATTTATTGGCTTTATTTTCGAGGTGCATGTTTTGTTTTTGTTTACAAATTATTGCAATTTAGTTGCTAAATAATTTGTTGTTGCTCTATTTAAGTTGAGATAATAAAACGGAATAAACTTAATGGATTAATAAAAATGAATAAATTTATACTTACCCCACTCGCTATTGCACTTTCTTTAACGCTCAGCGCATGTGGTGGTTCTTCATCAGATGGGAATTCTGCAAGCTCATCAAATGGCGGCAGTACTGCTCAGCTTCAAACTATTTCATTACAAGCATTAACTCGCCAGTGCGGGACAGATTCTGCGTATCAAACTGATGTTGTTTTCCATAATGACGATGGTGATGCTATAGGCTCTGTTAAAACCGACGCCCAAGGTGAATTTTCAGGTGAGCTACCTTCTGGTACAAGACATGTATCATTGCTGGGCGATGTGGTTGATGAGGTCGACGGTGGTTATAAGCAAATTTTCACTGAGCTTGATATTGAAAATAGAGCTAATTTAGGCAAATTTTATTTTGATAACTTTAGCGAAGGTTGTGGGTGTACTGAATATAGTGTTGATACAACAGCGCTAAGTACGATTGCATCTGATTACACGATATACCAATCTCAAGGTAATGAGGTTTTAGGTTCTGTAAATATTTGCCCTAGTGACAATAAGCTCTATTTAACGGCGCTGTCTAGGTATTCAGTTGATGCAAAAGCAGCAGTTATTGATGTACCGGTAAACTCGTCAGTTATTACGCTAACTGATGAAGACTTTATTCATGACGGTGTTGAAGTTCCTGTTCGATTAGATTTTAATGCTGATTATTCTAGTACTAGGGGTTATATTGAAGCTGAAAATACTTATCAGTTTGTTCAATATAGTTTTTCAGGAATATCAGACACTCTTTTTATATTCCCCACAGTAACTGAGCACAATTCTTATGTGCAGTTCGATTTTATGTCCGACTCGATGAACGTAGATGGTGCTGAAGTTGATATCCACAGTTATGCTCGAAGCGCAATAGAAACTGATGGTGATTATCAGCTGACAGAGCTTCCCACCGTTACTGATGATTTAGGGTTTAGTTTACTTCAGTTTACTGAAAACAATGATGCAAGCTTTGACTTTAGCAATGTAGATAACCGGTTTGCTCGAACAACATGGGGTTATAGTTTTTTAGTTGATGATGCTGCAGAAAGCAGGTTTGATTGGACAATAAGAGGTGGTATAAGCGGTCAAATTCCTGATTTATCTTTTGGTAGTATTTTTCCTGAACCTACCGATGAAGTTATTTTAGAAGATCTAACGTTATTACTTTATGGCTATGCTGGTAATGCAACCGATGCTAACAGTTATGCACAGTTATTAGATACGATTTCTGAAGGTGGACACTTAACTAAGCCTGAATTTAGTAATTACGTATATATATTCATAGGTGCTGAGTTATATTAGTAGTCGCGTTTGATTTTGTAGTATAAGACCACATTTTTGGCCTTATATATTAAAAGGCAACCAAAGGGGTCATCTTTGGCTCCGACCCCTTTGGTTTGCTTGTAACGGTTAAGAAAGGGCGAAAAAAGAAAAACTTGCCACGTTGGTTTGCTATAAAGCTATGCCAAGATTTAATGGGGCAAAATTTAAAAGCGTTAGCCGTTGCTTTTAATGTTCAACATTATTCAGCCATATCCCAAACGGTATGTAGGCTAAATAAGTTAATAATTGAAGATGGTAAGGTCAAATTACAATTCGAAAAACTGTGAGATAGTTTGATGTATGAAGTCAAGATTTGACCCCTTTGGCTTTGACCCCTTTGGCTTGACCCCTTTGGCTTTTTAGACCCCTTTGGCTTTTTACTTGAAGGAACAACAGGCTCGCTATCTATAATGCAACAAGCCATAAAAAAGTGTAATTACTAAGTAAAACTCAGGATTAAATTGTTATTGATCTTTAAGGGGATCCTCAGAATTTTACCTCTTTGGCTTCACACATTAATAATCTAACTGACTACCTATTAACCGGCTAAGACGAATCCTAGAGCGGTGGCTTGGTTGCGCTCAATTTAAGCATGTACCTTAATTGCTAAAAATAATAGTGTAGATTAAATACCTCTTATAAATACTAATACTTATAAGAGGTATCAATAGGGAAGGTTTATTTGGAGCGGCGCTTGTCTAGTACATAACGAACGGCCATTCTAGCAACACCAGCACCAATACCTGAAACTACTGCCCATGTAACAGCTTCTTTAAGATCTTTTTCTTCGCTTGGCTTGTCTTTTGGGGCGGGTTCGTTGGTAACCTTTTCCCACGATTTTTGTAAAGTTTTCCTTGTTAACATACCTGCTGATGCTGCAGCTAGCCCTATACCTACGGTCGTAATTAGTTGTTTATTACTCATAATGTTCTCCTTTTTATAAATAACGGTGGCGTTATTTATGTGTAACTTTTTAAGTAAGAACAGTAGTACCAGCAATTTATATACCGATAGAACCGTAAAGCTTTAAATCGGGCTATTTTAAAACCAACACTTTAAAACCTACACTTTGATACTCTCTCGCTAAAGCTAGATTCAACTAAGCCTAAAAAACTAAATACTTATTAAGATCGACAGTGCCAGCGAAGCAGTACATTATATTGCGTGTTTAAAATGATTTTTAAAAGGAGCTTTCGTTGGATTCACTCACACAAGTGGTGCTTGGTAGTGCTGTTGCTTATGCCACATTGGGTAATAAACTAGGTCGTAAATCTTTATTGGTTGGGGCTGCGTTTGGTACTTTACCCGATTTAGATGTGCTAATTAACTTTGGTGGCGATGTTGAAAACTTTGTTTATCACCGTAGTTTTAGTCATTCTTTATTTATACAGCTGTTAATGAGTCCCTTGTTTGCTTGGCTTTTACTTAAAATGAATTGGGCTAAAGGCGTAACTATGTCGCGCTGGTCGGTTGCTATTTTTTTAATTTTAAGTACCCATTCTTTACTCGATAATTTTACTGTTTATGGCACACAGTTGTTGTGGCCGTTGTCGACTCATCCCTTTAGTGTTTCGAGCATATTTATTATTGATCCTGCGTATACTTTGCCTCTTGTGTTGTCTTGTATCGCGTTGTGTTTTGCACGTATGAGCCCGTATGCACAACGTATTAATACCAGCGCATTGGTCATCAGTTCAATGTATTTAGTTTGGGGTTTTGCGGCTAAATACCACATTAATAATAAAATTTATCAGGCGCTGAACACACAAAATATCACATTTACACATTTTGAAAGTACACCAACTCCGCTTAACACTTTGCTATGGCGCGCTGTTGGTGTTACTAAACAAGGCCATTATGAAATTTATGCGTCTGTGTTTGATGAAGTTAAAAATGTTGATATTCAGTTTTACCCTACAAAAAACGCGTTGCTAACTAAGCTTAATGATGCAAAGCAAATCACGTTATTACAACAATTTACGAAAGGGCTATACGGTGTTTACCAGCAAGATGAAAAGGTTATTATTAGTGATTTAAGAATGGGGTTGGAGGGTAATTATGTGTTTTCATTTGTGGTTGCTGAGCAAAAAGATCAGCAGCTGATCCCTGGGCAATATCAAAAGCTCAGTAATCGATTGCCGTTAGATAAAATTAAGCTCATTTTTGCTCGTATTACGGACCCTAATATCGATTTATAAACGAGCGTGGCTGTGTCCACGCTTTTTAATAATAGGTTTTAGCTAAAGATTACCTGCTATTGCCAAAGTCTGATTTAGTCGTCAGGTCCTTTTAGCGTAAATATTAAATGTTTGCGCATATCTTTTAAAATAACGCCTTTTTTGAGCATTGCACCACTTAAGCGTTTTTGCCATTTTAATAAATCAGGCTCTGCCGCCGTTAAAGCTTGCTCGTTTTCAAACTGAAAACACAGCAATAAAGATCCAGGAAATAAGTGGTATTTAACGTCAAACCAGCATTGCAGCATACCAGGGAGTTCAGCGCGACCTTGTTCTTCTAATTTGTCAGCAATATTAAGCACAATAGCCTGCTGCTTTATTTGCACTGCAGAGAGTTTTTTCATTGTTTAAATCCAAGTTAGCGGCTAAAAAATGCAGCCGGAATATAGGCATTATACGCAAGCTTGTAGGTAGGCAACAACTTTGAAAGAGGATTAGTGTTCAATAGGGTGTTTATGTTTAAAATTAAGAGAGCTATGTTGGGAGACGCCTCCAGTTTTTCCAATCTATGTAGGTCGTATAAGTGGCGTAGTCGCACCATCCGACATTTTTATTACCATCATATTAAACCCTTCAACAATAAATTATATTAACTAAGCGCTGTGTAGAAGTAAGGCGACTCAGTGCTCTCTTTTTACTGCGTTAATCATACATAATTGTAATTTAGTCAATAAAAGTGTTTATGCTGTTCCTCCTTTATTGACAGTAAGGTTGAGTCGTGTAGTCTTCTTTTTACTTTAAAATACAGGCTATAAGGACAGTAATGCTTTGTTACACCGGACTTGAATGTCTTCAATATTCGATTGAAATTGTTTACCCATTATCTGAACCTCTTTTTAATGTTTTTTTATTAGCTATTAGCTTATCTTTAAAAAATATACCAGGGCGCTCTTGGTTGGTAGGTTTTGCAATATGCAGCTTAATCTCATCGATTTTGTATGGCATATTTTATTTTATTCCGATGAACTATCCTGAATATACCGAATACTCTTATGCATACAGATTTACGACCCGTTTAATCTACAAGTTTGGTTTTTTTATACTCTTACCTGTGTTTTTATTTAATTTATGGAGTAGTAAAACATTTAACCTTTCTGCCGTGAGCATTCTTTTTTCATGGCGAGGACGGGTTACTCGAAGTATTTATTGGGGGGCTGGTATAGCTAATGCGATTTTATTATTAGCAATTATCGATGGAATTATTTCACTTGGATACCTTCCAACCGAGGAAACGTGGTTTTCTATAGGTTTTAAGTATTTTACCGTGCTTACAGTATTAGGGTTTTCGATGTGGACTAACTTAATAGTAACGATTAAGCGTTGGCATGACCTTAATATGTCTGGCTGGATGACACTATGCCTTTTGATACCGTTTATCGGTGCAATTGGTTGTATGATTTACTTAGGTTTTGTTAAAGGTAAAAAGGATAAAAATCGTTTTGGTGAAGCGCTTATTCAATAAGAGCTAACAAAAATGGCACCTGTCAAAAGCTCCCTGCCTGAGCTTAACTTTTAATGGGTGACCCTTGTAAAGCACACTGTAGCGGATGTAGGGGAAATACTTAAACGTGAGTTGGGTATTTGGGTTTTGCAAAATGCAAAACCTGCCCTCATCTTATAGTGGTTTACTTAAAAAAATGGNCTGCCGTAACGTGTTAATAGCCCCTATAAGCTAGTTAAAATTAAATATAGCATTTAATAGTTTGGGTTAAGCAACGACGTTTTATTACTCATGCAGTAACAAAAAAAACGCAGCAATAGTGATAGTAAAACAGAGCTGATTCTTCACTGAATTAATCATACACAATTGTAATTTAGTCAATAAAAGGGGTCGTGCGTTCCTTATTTATTGACAGTAAGGTTGGGTCGTGTAGTCTTCTTTTTACTTTAAATACAAACTATAAGGACAGTAATGTTTTGTAACACTGGAATAGAATGTCTTCAAAACCCGATTGAAATTATTTATCCACTCCCTGAACTTCTTTTTAATGTTTTCTTATTAGCTATTAGCTTGTCTTTAAAAAATATACCAGGGCGCTCTTGGTTGACAGGTTTTGCAATATGCAGCTTAATATCATTGATTTTTTATATTATTCCGACGTATTTCCCTATCTATACCGAGTTCTTTGATGCGTTTAGATTTACAACTCATTTAATCTACCAGTTTAGTCTTTTTATACTCTTACCTGTATTTTTATTTAATTTATGGAGTAGTAAAACATTAAACCTTTCTGCCGCGAGCATTCTTTTTTCATGGCGAGGACGGGTTACTCGAAGTATATATTGGGGTGCTGGTATAGCTAATGCGGTTTTATTCTTAATAATTATCGATGGGATTATTACAAATGATTACTTTCCAAGCGAGGAAACGTGGCTTTCTATAGGTCTTAAGTATTTTACCGTGCTTATAGTATTAGGGTTTTCGATTTGGGCTAACTTAATAATAACGATTAAGCGTTGGCATGACCTTAATAAGTCTGGCTGGATGACATTATGCCTTTTGATACCGTTTATCGGTGCGATTGGTAGTATGATTTACTTAGGTTTTGTTAAAGGTAAAAAGGATAAAAATCGTTTTGGTGAGGCACTTATTCAATAAGAGCTAACAAAAAGGGCACCTGTCAAAAGCTACCTGCTTGAGCGGAACTTTAATGGGTGACCCTGTAACAGATAAAGCTGAAAATGGTTAACGCATGGTGGGCGTTTTAGCTTGGCGAAGTGCAAAACCTAACACCACGCCTTTTGGCTCTCATGTATTATTCATCAAAATTTTTATTTAAACTTAATACATTTCTTTTTAATAAATCAGAGTCTAAAAAAATTATATGTCGATATTTTCTCTGTAATGACTTAGAAGATAGTAAAACCTGAAAGAAATATTGGTAAATACACAACCTGAGCCTACACGTTAGAGTTTTAAAGTTAATTAGCCGACGATTGCCGGATACCAATTGGCTAACACCACACCAGATAAGCCCACTAAAAATATTAGCGATATCAAAACCATAATGCTTGCGGTGGTAATTAAAATAATTGTATTTGTTGTTTTTTCAGCATATCTTATTAACTCTGCGATGCCCAAAGGGAGCACATAAGAGCAAATGCTCACCGCTAATACGGTTGGACCTGTGAACGTTGCAGTATCAATACCTAAAGTACCAAATATTAAAAACCAAGCAAAAATTATTAATCTAAAAAATAGTACTCCATTTGCAGCCAAGTACAGGCGAATTGCCCATATCTGGTGATGTTTTATATTACGCGTTTTAGCGGCTCTTACAGCAAAAATACTCGATAAAATGACCACGCAACCACCAAATATAGTCAGCCCTTGCGTCAGAGGGCTACCAACGCTCCCCCTAACCACCATAAGATAAATACCGGCTAGTGAAATGGTGCAAGCTAGTAATACGAACAGACGCCCGTTATAGCGATGAAATTTTGTGTATTTTACTCTTAATGTAGGTATTAGTTGCAAGCTACCACCAATTATCATCACTATGGCAAGCAATACATGTGCTGCATACATTAAATTGCCAGTGGGGTCGTTAGCTATATAGGCCGTTTTGTTGAGTAGGCTCCACCCAGATAAGCCAGTTGTAACGCTGGTAAGTCCATACCCTAAAATAAGGTAAGTGACAAAGCAGCCTTGTGCAATGAGTAAGCAAGCAAACCACATTTTTTTACTTATAGAGAGTAACTGATTGGGTGTTTTTTTGATTCTATGTATTAGCATGTTTTTTTCATCAATTATTTTTAATATCCCAAATATAAAGAGTTACACGGTGTTTTCTTCTCAAGTTTGGAATTTGAGTAACGAAATATGGAGAGTTTTAATCTTTAGGTGAACTGCTACAGACACATCCACTAACAAAGTCTTTTTGCTTACTCAAAAGTTAGTTTGTACTATGTTAATTATGCTAAGACTATTTGTATGCACCTCACCTTAAGAGCACATTATTATGCAAAATACCTCTCTTTATTTTTTGCTCATTTTTATTTGTATGGGCTTAATGCTTTTAAATATACTAAATAAAGATAAGCAGCTGGTTCACTATTTATTTATCATATTATGTGGCTCGCTTTGCATGGTTGGTGTGCAAAAAATCAGTGCGCCTAGCTTGGGGGAATATCAATATTTTATTGGGTTGTTTACTTGTGCAACATGCAACGTGTCATGGTTAATATCGCGTGCTTTATTTCGTGAAAACCAACCTATCTCGCGCAGGCATGTGGTGTATGCTGCAACTATTGCTGGCTTGATCTTGTTTAACCAAACATGGCATTACTTGGTGAGTCTTGATCTCCAACTACTGCCAGATGGTCATATAATGTGGCGGTTAAAACGAGGGGTGAATGAAATAACGACCTTACTTTCATCAAGTATTTTGGTGCTTTCTTTTTGGGAATCTATTAGAAATTTCAATAACAAAACACAGTCCCAGCAAGTGCAGTCAGTGATTTTTGCCAGCGCTTACTTTTTAGCCGTTTTTAATGCAAGTATATTACCTGTATTTATATTAAATACCGCTGAAATTGAGCTGTACAGCCCCATCATTATTACCTCTTCTGCACTTTTAATTGTAATAGCGATGCAAGCTGTAATAGTTCTCCAAGCAAGAGTTGCTTACAACAAGAAGCAAAAGTGTGATTCTGTCTCTGATGACGATAAGATAAAGCATCTTAGCGAGAGTGCTATTCAACAGGGTAAGGTATCACCAGAATTGATTGTTGGAATTGCTAAGCAGATAAATGAACAACAGTTATTTTTGCAAGCTAACCTGAAAATTTCAGATTTAGCACAAGCACTGATGGTACCTGAATACAAAATTAGCCAAGCGATTCGTTATCACTATAAAGCGGCTAACTTTAATCTGTTTATTAACCAGTACCGTGTTAATCATGCGAAAGCTTTATTGGCAAGTGAACAAGCTAAAGAGTGGGGTATTTTAAGTATTGCACTTGAGAGTGGCTTTTCTTCCCTTGCCACCTTTAATCGTGTGTTTAAAAGTATAGTGGGCAAAATACCTAACGAATATCGCAAACAAAATGTTAACTATAATAAGATTAAGCTAGGGATTGCTGATTAACTTATTGTGAGCATGGCATTATTTTTATAGCTGTAATTGAGGTTTGTGAGCATGAAGTGTTAGCTCATGATTTTAAACGTTAATAAGTATAAACTTCTCAAGGAAAACTTTGAATTATTTAGCTCACCTTTATTTAGCACAACCCACAGCCGATTCTCACTTTGGGAACTTGCTTGGTGACTTTGGTGGTAAAAGGCACGTAGAACAACTACCAAATACAGTTAAAAATGGGCTCGATAATCACTACTTGGTCGATAAATTTACTGACTCTCATCCTGTAGTTAAACAAGCCAAACAGTACTTTTCACCCGCGCGTAAGCGCTTTGCTGGTGTGGCTATTGATGTGATGTTTGATCATTTTTTAATTGCGCACTGGCAGCGCTTTAACAGTCAACCTTTAAGTGATTTTAAGCACACCAGTTATCAGCTTTTGAATAACCGCATACCAGTTATGCCCCCGCGAATGCAGCATGTTGTAACAAGCATGACTAAAAACGATTGGTTTAAAGAATACGAAACCGTTGAGGGGGTTGGGGTCGCACTTGATAATATTGCTAAGCGCATTCGCTTTACTAATAACTTTGCGGGCGCTGCTGACGATATTGCGCATAACTACGATGAATTAGAAGCGGTGTTTTTAGCGTTTTTTCCTGAGCTGATTAAGCATGTAAATGAGTTTAACCTGGAAAACGCACAAAGGCTGAAACGTAAATAGTGTTGTTTACTGTAAGTACGTGCTATTTGGTAAGTTACTGTTTAATTTGATTTTTAAGTTAAATAACCGGTTTAGAGGTGCACAATGACAACCAAAGATTTATCAATAAGCTATTCGATACCTAAACTAAAATATAGTTTAGCCTGTGCTGTAGCTATTGTATCAAGCGTTATTAGTTACTCATCATTAGCATTTACTATATTAATAATGCTTTGGCCATATAGCGCCGCAGAGGAATTAGGTTTTAGGGTTATCGTTTTTTTTATTGGTATATGTATATGCATTGTTTTTGGTGCATTTGTAGCGTTAGGTAAGCGTTGGGTTATTAAAATTTATAACTTATTAGCATTAAGCGCTATTGGTGCATCTCTTGTTTATATTACTCATTTAACGTTTTGGTCGTTAAGTGAGCGCTCCTCAAATGGTTTTACACTTTCAATTTTATTTATCGTACTCAATTTTATGCTGTTGTTACTTTTTAGAAGTAAGTATTTAAAAGTGAGTGTTAATGTTATTAAAAGACTTAAAAAGCGTGGAATGAACAATAAGACTATAATTTGAAAATCTTTATACGCTTTTTATTTGAAGCCAAAGTTTAATCATTTTTCTCATTTATTCTTCTCAATATGGCTGTTATGTAAGTTTTATTTAATCTTTTTAAATTTGTTAATGTTTTGTGATAATTTAAGGTGAAAAAAAGGCTACTCTAATACAAATTAATTTTATGAGTACTTTTAATGAAACGCCATAACTTGGTTATTGTGAGCTTTGCCATTTTGTCTATACTACAGTCTGATGCTGCGTTGGCTTTTGATTTTGACTTTGATTTAAAATCAATACGAACAACTATTTCAAATCCAAGTACCAGTCATACGTTAATATATGATGACTTGGCTAGGAGCAATCAAAAAACACTGTTTTCGTTAGAGCCCATAAATAACCAGCGAGTAGGCGTGTTTTTTGATATTAACGATATTGAAATTGGTTATTCAGCCGATATTTTTAATGATGATATTGAAACAAAAACACAAGATGTGCTGCTCTCATATAGAAAATTTAAAAACTCTAAAATCACTTTTAACTATCAAACTCTTGAAGGGTTGCAAAGCACGGCTAGAAATTTAAGCGGCAATCAAACCGATCAGTTTTTCTCGGAGAATACACGTTCTACTAAGTTTGAGTTATCTGGGCAACACAATTTTTATACCTTTAATAATAAAGAATCTTTGTTTGAACATTTTTTTCTTAACAGACCAAAGCTAAGTAATAAATTTGACGTGGCATTGAGCGTTGTTGGCGCGTGGTCTTTTAAGCATGTATCTCTTGAGAGTAAAGATAATATAGTGTTTCAAGCTGATTTTTTAAATTCATCTGCACCACAAGCCACTAAGTTAATTTCTAATTCGTACGGAGCGAGTATTGGTTCACTTATATCATTTTCGTTACCGCATAATGTTCACGTGTTTGCTGAGTACAAAGTAGGTAAGGGAAATATCCGAAATATAGACCCAGAACTAGGTTTAAAAGATTCGGGTGACGAAAAAGTAGCGGCATACGGCGGTGGTATTTCTTGGACCTCAAGTAATAAAAAGCTAATGGTAGTACTACGTGCGTGGGAGCAAACAGGCAGGCATATAGACACTTCTTTTGGTGATTTGTCGGTGATTAAGTTTTTTTAATATTAATCACAGAAGCTCTCTCACTTATGTTTTTGCTTTTGTTATTGAGATTTGATCATTTCAATCTTAAATTTAAATCTTAAATAATTTGGACTCTTCTTCTAAATTTATAGGAGTCCAGTCGCCACATTCAACACTTATATTTTTTACGCCTTTTATTGAAAAGTACTAGTCCCTCGATAGAAGTGTTGGTCAGTGGGTGGCTTGTATTTCTTTTTATCTTTTACGAAAGAAAATGTAAAATCATGCTTAGTTTGTTTCTGAACGCTTTTTAACTTATCGAGTATGGATGGCGGTATTTATAAGTTGTATTCATAGCAAAACAGTATTAAATAAATTGACTAGCTAAAACCCTCCCACCTTAATTAAACTTAAGTTATCATTTACAGCTAAGTATTGTTCACTTCCAAATACGCTTTAAGGATGATAAATGCAATTAATAACAAACGGTCAAAACTTGGTCGTTAATGCGACAAGCATTCAAGTAAATGTTGAGTGTGAGTTGTCTGGCAATAATGCAAATGAAATAGATGTTTCTGCTTTTTTATTAAACAAAGATAATAAAACGCGAAATGACGATGATTTTATTTTTTATAATCAGCCAAGCTCATTAGATAGAGCGGTAACATTGTCATCAGGTAACGCGCAAAAGCAGTCGTTTACTATTAATTTAGCCGCTATTGATGCCGACATTCATAAAATTGTATTTGTGATTACGACGCCATCTGCTTTCAAGCTTGCGTCGTTTTTAAAAGTCAGTGTTGATAACCTTTTAGAATTTAGCCCAACACTTACAGATATGAACGAAACATCGCTTAATTTAGCTGAGGTGTATCGTCATAAAGGGCAATGGAAGTTTAGAGCTATTGGTCAAGGTTACGCTGGTGGCTTAGCGCCTATTGCTATTGATTATGGCGTTGATATTGAAGATAAACCAAATGAAACTAAACCTGCGGCGGCAATAACGCCTACACCTGTTATTAGTAAACCAATGAGTAATACTGTTAATAAACCGGTAAATATTAAAAAAGTAGATTTATCGAAAGCCGGCGAAAAGGCGACTATTTCGCTAGAAAAAGGCAATAAATTAACTGCAAAATTACAATGGGACACGCAAGCCGATTTAGATCTATATTGTTTTTACGTTGATAAAAACGATGTAGAAGAGAAGGTTTATTATAAAAAGTTAGGTTCTTTAACTGCGCCACCTTTTATAAAGTTATTAGGGGATAGCCAAGTAGCAGGTGAAGAAATAGTGGAAATATCTCAACCTGATAATATTAAATATGCGTTGATATGCGCATACAGCGCCGTTAGTAATGGCATTGGTAGTTTTCACTCTTATAAAGCGAGAGTTGAAGTTACTGACGGTAAAAAGCAAAGTGTTACTTCTCATTTGAATCATAATGATCCTAAGTCTTACTGGGTTGCTTTTGCTTTAATTGATTTTCAGCAAGCAGGGCAGGTAACAATTAAAAATGTTGAAACTTACTCAAGCCCGAGTGAATTTAAAGCGCAGATGAAGCAACGAACAGGTAAAGAGCCTAAGTTTTTTAGTCGATCTAATCCTACGGTTAATGGTGTGTCTAAGTATGATCCTGAAAGATCACCGCACCTTTTCAAAGATGGTAGCTTTATGATGTCGGCAGGTATAGTTGAGTTTAAATAAGCTGTTATTATTAAGGTCTACTTATTAGTTTTAGGTGTATTTTAAACACCATAACAACGCTTTAAACAGGAATACTATGAGTAAGAATAACAGTGAACCTCAGGCTTATGTTAAGCAAGAGGAAGGTTATCGAATAAAAGCCTTAAGATTGTACCCTTGGGTATGCGGACGTTGTGCTCGTGAGTTTGAGTACTCTAATTTACGTGAGTTAACGGTGCATCATGTTGATCACAACCACAGTAATAATCCTGAGGATGGCAGTAATTGGGAGTTATTGTGTATTTATTGCCACGATAATGAGCACAATAAATACCACGAACATATTATGTATGGCGGGTCGACTACAGAGCGAAAAGTAGAGGCAGCAACGCATTCTCCGTTTGCTGATTTAAAAGCGCTGTTAAATAAATCAAAGTAATATTTTAACCAAGTTAATGATTAAATACTCTTTCATTTTATAACAGCGATGACTGGCTTGGCAGTTATTGCAAAATATAAGCTTTAGCGACTATTTTCCATTCATTATCTAATTTAGCTAATGTTAGTGCATCGTAAAAGTGGTTAGTAGAGCGAAATAAAACAACAGCTAAACGGTCGTCCACTATGTTCATACTGATAACTTCACCATCGAGGTTTTCACCCGCTGGATTTTTGTTTGATGCCCATTGGTTAAGTACACTGGTCATGTCTTTATATGACTTGATAACTTCTTTACCGTCGTCGTTTTTTACTACGCCAACCATGGTTGCATGCTCTGCTGAAAATGCGCGAAATAAGCGCTCTTTACTTGCCTCCCCTTGACCCTGAAAGTAGTCGTTTACTGCGGCTTTTATCGCGACTTTATCAGAGGCTTTATCTGCGTGTGCACTGAACGATAAAAAGGTAACACTTATAATAACTAACAACGATTTCAACATAAAACTCTCTTACTACTAATAATAATGAACAACGCACTAAATTTGAGGCTGCTGGTGTAAGCTAAAGCAACCTCATAATATTATATTTAAGCTAAGCCTTATTTGTTAAAGCTCTTTTGCTGTTTTATCTTTTATGTCAAACCAGTTTGAATCGGCTGAATTAATAAAGCCTGGTACGTCTTTTAGCCATTGTTTTTGAACTGATTTATCAAGATTTAAATAAAGTTTGTTTTCAACAATTTTGAAAGCTTCTGGGTCTACATCAAACTTTTTCTCCATTGATACACCAAATGCACAAAAGCCACCAAATTGTGGTGCGTATTTTTCTGGGTTAGCTCTAAATAAGTCGCGGTGCTTAGCTGAACTGAACTTATAAATGGCATTTTTATGTGTTGCAGTGTATTCAGAGCTGCCTGTTACCGCTTTGTTTTGGGTAAAGTAAGCAACGGTATCGTAGCCACTAATTGCAATGTCGTTAACGTCGGCATTTGCGTCTATGTCTGCTGCAAAGCTTAATGAACTTGCAAGTACCGATGCTGCAAAAAAAGCTGATTTAGTGAGGGTCGAAAATTTCATGTGTATCTCCAAAGAAAAATTAAATAGGTTTGTTTGTTTAAAACTCAACTGTACTTTATCGTTATTACTTGGTTAATATGCGTCTATTAGTCTGTATTTTCATACCAATAATCCAAAGGAGCGTTTATGGACGTACTTTCGAGTGTGCTGAGTCATTTTTCACTTAATGCGAATGTGTTTTTTAGCGGCAATATGTGTGGTACGAGCGATTTTAGTGAGGATCAAGGTGTTGGGCATTTACATTTATTACGTTCTGGTACGTTAAAAGTGCGTAGTAATAATGGCTTTGAAGTAGTTTTGTCTAAGCCTTCGGTTATCTTTTTTCCTCACTCTACAGGGCACTGTTTGTTTTCGGATAAAAGCGACGGTGCTGATTTAGTGTGCGCACAAATTAGCTATCAAAGCGGTGGGCATAGCCCTTTATTACAGGCTCTCCCTTTTTGTTTAAATTATGAATTAACAGGTGATGGATTGTTAGAGCAAAGCGCTTTTTGGATTTTTGAAGAGGCATTTAAAGACGCCAGCGGTAAGCATTTAATTATAGACCGCTTATGCGATGTGTTTTTAATTAGTGTGCTGCGAAAAGTACTAGAAGAGGGCGCAATTAAAAGCGGGATGATGGCTGGGCTTACTCACCCTCAGTTGGCTAAAGTATTAATAAAAATACACCAAACTCCAGAACAAAGTTGGTCGCTTAGCGCTATGGCTGAGGAGTGTGGTATGTCGCGTTCTAAATTTGCCGATACGTTTAAGCGAGTAATTGAGCAAACACCAGCTGACTATTTAGCTGATTGGCGTTTATCGGTTGCTAAAAAGCTTATTTTAAAAAATCAAAATATGGATTTAGTGGCTAATCAGGTTGGGTACGAAAATGGCTCTGCACTTGCCCGTGTATTTAGAAAAAAAACAGGGCAAGCGCCAAAAGAGTGGTTATTAAGCCAGCAATAATTTTATTTTTTGTGTGCTAACTACTATTCGTTTTTAATTAGATAATTTGAATCGAGCGACCAAAAGTTATTTTCGAGTTTTTGCAGCGGTCGTTTTTTAGAGCCTGGCGATGCTTTATGTAGTATTAAATTAATGAGATCAGAACTTACCGCCGGATCACTATGAAAGTAATCATGACCTATTAAGCTGCCAGATTTAGGCACTTTAATTAGGCTTACGTTACCTACTGAGGTAAATATGTCTTGCTCGTTTATGTTTACATCTTTTGTGTTTAACCTACCAAAACTTAAGCTGTTTGTTAGCCATTGTGAAATACCCAATGCGCTATCTTCTTGAGAGGTGTAAATAGTGATTTTTCCAAATGCGGGCCCAAATTGCTCAGCCATTAGCCTTTGCTTAATAATACCAAAATCAAGATCGGGAGCGGCTAAAATTAAGTTTTCAATACGCAGGTCTTCTCGGGGATTTCCGCCACTGGCTCTGTTTTCAATTATAAGCTCTCTAAGTGTTGTGGTTACTACATCTGTGCCACGGCTATGCGCAATAATATGAATATTTTCTATTTCAGGATTTTTAAAAAGTAGTCGTAAGGTTTCTTTTAAATGAAAAATAGTAAATTGACCAGACTCTTTATCTTCAAAATAGCCGGTTAATCCTGTGGCAGCAGCAGGCCAAGAGTAAACAATAGGTACGCCTTGTCGGTTTAAAAAATGCCAAATACCAGCAAGAGTAAATACCGATTCGTTAAAGGTATTATTAAAGCCATGCACAAACAAAATAACATCTTTATTATTACTGTTTTTTAAACGCTGATTAATATTTTTGTTTAATTGGGTTTCGTGAAAAATTTTGCGTTCTAAAATATCTTCGTCAATTTGGAGCTTATCTTTTACGCGTCTAAATTTATAAGGCGATAAAGGAAAGCGACCTAATTCATCGGCTTGTTCCATTACGTAAGTTAAATTAGCGGAGCGATTTTTAAGATTACTTTGCTCTAATAGCTCACCCCACTGCAACGACTTATCGCCAAAATTTACTTTTGCTACACCGTATGCAATTGATGGCGAACGACTTGCGTTATACATAACGCCTTCTTTTTCAGAAACTGCACGGTCTGTAACATACAGTAATTCCATACTAGGGCGTGTTGATCTTTGCGGTATAAAAAACAAACAGCATGAGGATAAGGTATAATTGAATTCGCTAAAAAACGTTACACCGAACCCTCATGCCAAGATTAATGTTAACAGACGCGACATGGAATGTCTTATCAAAAGTAATGCACTTAAGTGGTCGAATTTATAATAAGCCTGAGCATAGAAAAACGCTCGAAGGCATACTCTATAAGATGCGTACCGGTATTCCTTGGCGAGATTTACCGTCTTATTTCGGCTCGTGGAGTGCTATCTATAGACGATTTAATTTATGGTCCAAAAAAGATATTTTGAATGAATTATTTCGTGTGTTATCCCACTATGCTGATATGGATTGGATCTTTATTGATGGCAGTATTGTCAGGGCTCACCAGCATAGTTGCGGTGCAAGAACCGCTGGCAATGAATCAATCGGTAAGAGTCGAGGTGGCAATTCGACTAAAATTCATCTTGCAGTAGATAGCGGAGGATTGCCTGTTTATTATGAATTATCCTGTGGAAATACGCATGATATCGTCCATGCAGAGTCACTTGTAGACAATTGCCCAACGAGTAATGTGGTTGTCGCAGATAAAGGCTACGATAGTGAAAAACTAAGAGAGTTTATTCGTGATAATAGCGCTACACCCGTTATTCCACGCAAGGATAACAGTTTAGTGGGTAATGAAGATATTGACTGGTGCATGTACAAATATAGGCACTTAGTTGAGAATGCCTTTGGTCGGATCAAACAATATAGAGGGATAGCTACAAGGTATGAAAAGCTTGAACGGAATTATCATTCCATGCTCGCTTTAGCATTTACTATGATGTGGCTACCAATGTGGGCTGATTAATATATATACTACAAAGATCAACAGCCCCTA
>NZ_AUTQ01000169.1 GCF_000498095.1 Pseudoalteromonas sp. TB64 | reverse complement strand
CAGCGGCTAAAACTGAGTCGGCACCGGCTCAAGCAGCACCTGCAAAAGCAAGTAATGAAAGCTTCACAGAAAACAGCGCGTATGCTCATGCATCACCTGTTGTTCGCCGCTTAGCGCGTGAGTTTGGTATTAATCTAGCTAACGTTAAAGGCACTGGTCGTAAAGCCCGTATAGTTAAAGAAGACGTGCAAAACTATGTTAAAAACTTAGTTAAGCAAGTTGAGTCTGGTCAATTATCAGCAGGTAGTAATGCTGGTGGCAGCGAGCTTGGTCTTATTCCATGGCCTAAAGTAGATTTTGCTAAGTTTGGCGAAATTGAAGAGCAAAAGCTGTCTCGTATTCAAAAGCTATCAGGCAAAAACTTACACCGTAACTGGGTGCAAATCCCACATGTTACACAGTTTGACGAAGCTGATATCACAAGCCTTGAAGTATTCCGTAAAGAGCAAAATGTGCTTAGCGAGAAGAAAAAGCTGGGTGTTAAAATTACACCACTTGTGTTTGTAATGAAAGCAGCTGCAAAAGCGCTTGCTGAATTTCCAAAATTCAACTCATCGCTTTCTGAAGACGGCGAAAGCTTAATCCTTAAAAAGTACATTAACATTGGTGTTGCAGTTGATACGCCAAACGGTTTAGTTGTACCAGTGTTTAAAGATGTTGATAAAAAAGGCATTATTGAACTATCACGCGAATTAATGGAAGTATCTGTTAAAGCACGTGACGGCAAGCTTACATCGTCTGATATGCAAGGTGGTTGTTTCACTATTTCTAGCCTTGGCGGTATTGGCGGTACGGCATTTACGCCGATTGTTAATGCACCAGAAGTGGCTATTTTAGGTGTGTCTAAGTCTGAAATGAAACCTAAATGGAATGGCAAAGAGTTTGAACCAAAACTAATGGTTCCGCTGTCTATGTCATACGACCATAGGGTTATTGACGGAGCCTTAGCTGCACGCTTTACTGTGACTCTTGCAAGTTACATGAGCGATATTCGCCAATTGGTGATGTAATCGTTAGATAATAAATAGAATCAAATCCCAGCCAGTTGTTTTTAGCTGGGATTTTTACCATTTGCAATGATACAATCTTTGTACGAATTGCATCACTTTGTGCGCTGCTCACTCTTTCTGCCTTGCAGAAACATGGCAGTTAAATTTTAGGGCAGTGTCCCGTTCAAACAATTAAGGTAAAAGCATGAGCAACGAATTAAAAACTCAAGTTGTTGTACTAGGCGGTGGTCCTGGTGGTTATTCTGCGGCTTTCCGTGCTGCTGACTTGGGCTTAGAAGTTACATTAGTAGAATCTCGTGAAACATTAGGCGGCGTATGTCTTAATGTTGGTTGTATTCCTTCTAAAGCACTTTTACACGTAGCTAAAGTGATTGATGACGCAGCTGAAATGTCATCTCACGGTGTTACTTTTGGCGCACCAAAAATAGATTTAGACCAAGTTCGTTCTTGGAAAGATTCTGTAGTTGGCCAGTTAACTGGCGGGCTAGACGGTATGGCTAAAATGCGTAAAGTTAAAGTTGTATCTGGTTACGGTAAATTTACTGGCAGCAATACTTTAGTAGTTGAAGGCGCAGATGGCGCAACAACTATCACGTTTGATAACGCGATTATTGCAGCAGGTTCTAAACCAGTTAACTTACCTTTCATCCCACAAGATGATCGTGTAATTGATTCTACTGGCGCATTAGAGCTTAAAGACGTACCAGAAAAACTACTTGTACTTGGTGGTGGTATTATCGGTCTTGAAATGGGTACGGTTTACCGTGCGCTAGGTTCTGCAATTGACGTTGTAGAATTTGCTGACCAATTAGTTCCAGCAGCTGATAAAGACATTATCAAAATTTACCAAAAATACGTAAGCAAAAAATTCAACGTAATGCTTTCAACTAAAGTTGTTGGCGTTGAAGCTAAAAAAGACGGCTTATACGTAACGTTTGAAGGTAAAAACGCACCAGCAGAACCAGTTCGTTACGACAAAGTACTTGTTGCAGTTGGTCGTACTCCGAACGGTAACTTACTTGATGCTGAAAAAGCGGGCGTAAATGTTGATGAGCGTGGCTTTATTAATGTTGATAAGCAATTACGTACTAACGTAAGCCATATTTTTGCAATTGGTGATTTAGTTGGTCAACCTATGCTTGCGCATAAAGCGGTTCATGAAGGTCATGTTGCTGCAGAAGTTATTTCTGGTCAGAAGCATTTCTTCGACCCTAAATGTATTCCTTCGATTGCGTATACTGACCCAGAAATCGCTTGGGTAGGTGTTACTGAGAAAGAAGCAAAAGAGCAAGGCTTAAAAATTGAAACTGCGGTATTCCCGTGGGCAGCATCTGGCCGTGCTATTGCATCATCTCGTACTGAGGGTTCTACTAAACTTATCTTTGATAAAGAAAGTGGCCGTATAATCGGTGGTGCTATGATTGGTATTAACGCGGGCGAAATGCTTGGCGAAATCGGTCTAGGTATTGAAATGGGTGCTGATGGTGAAGACTTAGCGCTTACTATTCATGCTCACCCTACATTGAATGAATCTATTGGCCTTGCAGCTGAAATTTTTGAAGGTTCGATCACTGACTTACCAAACAAAAAAGCAGCTAAAAAGAAGTAATTTAACTTTTTAGTTTTTGTTTGAAAAACCCAACTTAGGTTGGGTTTTTTTATGCCTATTTTTAGCTTAGCTCAGCTGTGTGAGTTAGTCGGCATAGTGTTAATAGATGAATAATTTTTAAAACAAACTATTCTCAAATTCAAACTAGATAAATATAAGATTAAATAACGATAAGTCGTTACAATGCGGGCTTAATTAATTGAAGGTAAATACAGTGAAAAACTCAGTTTTAGCATTACGCGCTCAACAAATAAGTGAATCACGTCGTGAGTTTAATGCTCGAGGCGCAAAAATGGATCGCTGTGAGCAATGCCTAATAGCTAAGCATTACTGTATTTGTGAAGGTGTTGAGCACGCAGATTGTAAAGCAGCGGTATGCTTACTGATGTATCACAATGAAAGCTTTAAACCTTCTAATACAGGGCGCTTAATTGCTGAAATAGTACCCGATAACCATGCATTTAGATGGGATAGAACAGATCCTAACCCAGCTCTTTTAGCTTTGATAAGCGATTCACAATATCAGCCATTGGTTGTGTTTCCGGCTGAAGATGTAGAAGAGGGTAGAGCAATTACAGAAGTGAATATTGAAGAAGGTAAAAAACCTTTATTTATCTTTTTGGATGGTACTTGGCGTGAAGCCAAAAAAATGATTCGTAAAAGCCCATACTTAGATAACTTGCCTGTACTTTCTGTTACTGCTGATAAGCTATCAGATTACCGCTTACGTGTTGCCCCTCATGCGCATCAATTAGGTACTGCAGAAGTTGCTATTATGGTATTGGCTCTTGCGGGCGAAATGGATGCATCTTCAAAATTAGAGCAGCATTTTATTAAGTTTCGTGATGCCTATTTATTAGGTAAGCGAAATAAAGGCAGACCGCTGTCTATTTAGTTTGACGCTATGCATTTACAGGCTATTGACCTAGGTGAAATTTAGCTTTTCGTTGAATTGCTTTAAACCCCAACTCAGAAGTAAGCTGTGCTACGGTTTCGTATATGCTACTTAAATTTGTATGAACTTCAGTAGACGAATCAAACCCATCTAGTTTCATTTGATTAGTGCTCGCGGTTATTTTAAAAAAATAATCGCAAATATTAAGCTTGCCTACAAAGCGAGTGTTTTTTATAGCATTAGCGACTTTATTAAGTTGGTAACCAAAGGGGTCAACTCTTGCGTAGCTGCCATATTTTTTTGTTCTTATGTCACTTTCTAAGTTAATTATTACGTTAATAATATTTTTAAACTCATTTAAAGACATATTCAAAAAATCATAGTATTGAGTGTTCAATAATGTTTGATATGGGTTTTTCTTTACTAAGTAATCGTCAAAAGATCCAACTGATTGTAGTTGCTCTAGCGA
Organism: Pseudoalteromonas sp. TB64; assembly: GCF_000498095.1. Lineage (GTDB taxonomy): Bacteria > Pseudomonadota > Gammaproteobacteria > Enterobacterales > Alteromonadaceae > Pseudoalteromonas. Next base: position 22,951 of record NZ_AUTQ01000169.1, on the reverse strand, counting down.
ATTTATTTTAGAAATATCAGCTGAATTGCTGTAGTTGAATTTTAAGCACATACCTGTGAGTTATTAACGAAGCTATGCTTACATATCGGCAGAGTGCTTAAGTAGTTTAGCTATTTTTTATAACTTTATTTTACGGTAGGTGTAGAGTGTTGTGCGTTGTGTTTTAAATGAAGAAAAGCGCGCTCTATTTCTAGAACGCGCTTGCGGAATCTTCTAATTTTCTGCATCCTGCAATTGAACTTAATCAACTCCAATTTTCACTAATCCATGTTTATTACTATATTACTTTTTAGTTCTATGTAATGTAGACCAATCCGGGTCTGTATCCTTTATTCCTAAACATCCTGTAGGGTAAATACTATTACCAAATCCTTATATTGCACTTCCAAGTGCATCCATTTTTAACAAATCCATTGTGTTACCTCTAAAGGCCTGTCCGTGTATTCCTTCAACAACCTGTTAAACAACTTAACCCGTGTTGTTATCCTTTTCGCGTCTTCCTAACGCTATCCTTTGTGCAACATTCCATTGCGATACTCATCCAGAGCCTGTCCTAAAATCCGTTCTGTCCTTAGTAACCTAATCATTGGTTGTTCGAGTAAGTAATCCATTTCCATTTACTCGATAAGCATCATTGCTTGCTTGATGTGGTAATTATAAAGAGCTTAGGCAACTAAAGTAGGACATAAACTGTATTTAATTTGTATTTACTCAATAGTAAAAACAAATAAAACCTTTAAATATAATGGCTTACTGGTTTTGTGCTGGTTTTTTGTATAGCTTTTTACTCATTAGCTGCCATATCCGTGAGAGATCTCTTACACGGCATTTCCTTTTTGGACGCTTTTATCTGTTTACAATTATTTAAAGTGTGCACTTTATTGCTGATCACGATAGAATTATTTGATAATAGTTATTATTTAGGTGAAGTAATGAAAAAAACACTCGCTACCGTATTAGGGTTAGTTGTATCGGTACCTGCCTTTGCAAATGATGTCGTTAATATTTACTCTTTTCGTCAACCGTATTTAATACAATCAATTTTAGACGATTTTACAAAACAAACAGGTATTAAAACCAATGTTGTTTTTGCTAATAAAGGACTAATTGAGCGTGTTAAACGCGAAGGAAAACACAGTAAAGCCGATTTGGTTTTAACCTCTAATTTTAGTGCGCTTGTTCAGTTAGAAGACCTAAATTTAACGCAAACTATAAAGAGTGATAGCGTAAATGAAAATGTTCCTGCTGCTTTTCGTGATGGGGATGGGCAGTGGATTGCGCTAACAAAACGTGTACGAAATGTTTATTCATCAAAAGAACGTGTTGGTAAATTACCAGAGCTTACCTATGAAGATTTAGCTGATCCTAAATACAAAGGGCAAATTTGCACTCGCTCAGGTAAGCATCCGTATAACTTAGGGCTTGTTGCATCAATGATTGCCCATCACGGTGAAGCTGAGACTAAAACGTGGCTTGAAGGTGTTAAAAGTAACTTAGCGCGTAAACCTCAAGGTAATGACCGTGCTCAGGTAAAGGCTGTTAAAGAGGGATTATGTAACTTAGCGTTAGGTAATAGTTATTACCTTGGCAAAATGTTGCAAGATGACGAACAAAAATCATGGGCTGAAGCGGTAAATATTAATTTTCCTAATCAAACAAATCGTGGTTCGCATATAAATGTTTCTGGCGCTGTTATTACAAAGTATGCAAAAAACGCCGAAAATGCCTTGAAACTCATAGAGTATATGACCGACAATAAAGCACAAAACATGTATGCCTCGCTTAATATGGAGTATCCGGTTAAGGCTGGTGTTGAATTATCAAGTTTGGTTGCGTCTTGGGGAGGCTTTAAGGAAGACAGCTTACCACTGGATGAGATCAGTAAATATCGTCCGTTGGCACTTAAGCTGATTGATGAGGTGAAGTTCGATCTTTAATGACTTATAAATTTAAGCTGTCTAAATGGCAGCTCTTTGCGTGGTCGACAGGTTTATTATTGTCGGCTCCGTTGTTTTTTCTTCTTTTTGAATCTTTACAAGGCGACTCAGAGGTGTTTACTCACCTTTGGAATACTGTGCTTTGGGATTATATAACAAATACTGTACTGCTTATTTTAGGCGTGGGTTTACTCAGTTGTGCAATTGCATTGCCGCTTGGTTGGCTTACTGCGTATTGTAGCTTCCCAGGTAAAAAACAGTTTGAATGGGCACTTATGCTGCCCCTTGCTATGCCCACCTATATTATTGCCTATGTATATACCGATTTACTCGATTACGCGGGACCCATACAAATAGCACTTAGAGACTGGTTTGGCTGGCAGTCTCCTAACGATTACTGGTTTTTTGATATACGCACATTACCGGGGGCGATGGTGATGATTGCCTTAGTGCTTTATCCTTATTTGTATTTGATTTTTAAAACCGCATTACGAGAACAATCCTTTAAGTTAGTACAAGCAAGCCAATTGATGGGGCTTACACCTAGACAAAGTTTTTTTAGAGTGAGCTTAGTGCTCTCTCGTGGGGCAATTGTAGCGGCTTTAGCGCTAATTAGTATGGAAACGATGGCTGACTTTGCAACGGTAAGCTACTTTGCAGTGAGTACATTAACTACGGCTGTATACGACACGTNCTGCCGCAAAAATATCAGGCGTTATGCTGCTACTATTATTTTTAGCATTAATGGCAGAGCGTTTTAGTCGTCGCGAGCAAGCGGTATTTGAGCGCCAATCAAGCGTTAATAGTGAATCCCTTTATATATTAAAAGGTAAGTCGGCTTGGCTAGCAACTGCTTTTTGTAGTGTTATTTTGTTTCTTGCTTTTGTGTTGCCCGTGGCAATTCTTTTAGGTTATGCAATTACTTATTTTGACAAAGCATGGAATGTTGAATTTTTTAGCTATGCTTGGCAAAGCTTAAAAGTAGCTGGCATTGTTAGCTTAGTCACAATTTTTTTAAGTATATTGGTTGTGTTTTATCAGCGGGTATCTAAAAGTACTTATCCACTTATACCTGGGCGCTTAGCAAGCACCGGTTATGCGCTTCCTGGTACGGTGCTTGCCATTGCAGTATTACTACCGCTCACATTATTAGAGAACTCTATTAACGTTGCACTAGAGCCTTATAATCTTGATATAGGTTTGTTACTTACGGGCAGTATTATCACTATTATTATTGCTTACGTTGTGCGTTTTTATGCGATTGCACATGGTGCAATCGAATCGAGTTTTTTACGTATTAGCCCATCACTTGATATGGCAAGCCAGTCAATGGGTAAAAGCCAAGGGCAAACGCTTCGCTTAGTGCATTTACCTTTATTACGCCGAGGGTTGCTTACAGCAGCATTGCTTGTATTTATTGAGTGTATGAAAGAGCTACCAGCAGCATTATTACTCAGGCCCTTTGGGTTTGAGAGTTTAGCTACGCATGTATTTCAATATGTAAGTGATGAGCAGTTAGAGCTTGCTTCTGTATCGGCTTTATTTATCGTTGTTGTTGGGTTTATTCCTTTGTATTTTATTAATCGTTCTATGGAGCAACGTAGCTAAATGAGTAGTTTAATTTTGCAAGGCGTAAGCTATCACTATAATGGCACGCAGGTGCTTCATGGTTTAGATTTAACGGTTGGTAAAGATGAAATTGTGTGTTTACTCGGAGCCAGTGGCTGCGGAAAAACCACGACACTTAAAGCAATCGCTGGTTTAATTGAAGCTAAGCAGGGCAGTGTATTTATAGATGCAAAGCTGGTGAGCGATGGACAAACATTTGTATCGCCAGAGCACCGTAATATAGGAATGATGTTTCAAGATTATGCATTATTTCCTCATTTAACTGTTGCTAATAATATTGCATTTGGGCTAAGTAAAATGAATAAAGCTCAAAAACAGCAACGCGTTGATGAAATGCTTAAACTCGTGCACTTAATTGGTTGTGCCGATAGGTTCCCGCATCAACTTTCTGGTGGTCAACAACAACGTGTTGCGATTGCTCGCGCACTTGCTTACAAACCAAGTTTACTATTACTCGATGAACCTTTTTCAAATGTAGATACGCAAGTACGCTTTGAATTAATTGCTGATATTCGTCGAATTATTAAAACCCAACAAGTATCGGCTGTGTTTGTTACGCATTCAAAAGAGGAGGCATTTGCTTTTTCAGATACGCTTGCCATTATGCATCGGGGTAAAATTGCGCAACAAGGGTCGCCAGAGCAGCTTTTTACATCACCAAGTTCAAAGGAGGTTGCAGAGTTTCTGGGTCAGGGCATATACTTAAGCGCAAATGCATTAACAGCAACTGAATATAAAACGCCATTTGGTGTAGTCGAGTCTGATGTTTTACATAAGCACAAGGCAAGAGTTGGGCAAATATATGTTCGCCCTCATCAAATAGAGCTAATTAGCGACAACACAAGTGATAAGCAAAGCGAGCGGGCAGAAATATTAAACAGTCGTTTTATTGGCTCTGCTTATGTTTACACTGTTGTGATTGCAGAACAAGAAATTGAAGTTGCTGCACAATATGGCCAGTCATTTGAGCAAAATGAACAGGTTATAATAAAAATAAAACCTCATACGGTGAATTTCTTCGAATTATAATTAACTTTAATTCGCCGTGTTTATTTGTTTATAAGCTAAGGAATAACAATGGCGCAAGCGCAATCAGGGATTTGTGCTGAAGCAAACTTACACGGTTTGCATTTATTTTTTAATGTATTTGATGGTCAAGATGAGTCTCTGCGCGCAAAACTAAAGCAAGTGAATGCGATTGAAGAAGAATTTAGCGATCAGTTTTCTGAATCAATGTTGTCTTGTATGGTTGCTATTGGTGCGCAGTATTGGCCGCATATTTTACCTGAATATATCCCGAGTGAATTACAAAGCTTTCCAAATATAAATCACAGCGATCACTCTATGAGTGTTCAGCCATGCGATTTATTTGTACAAATACGTTCTGATCGAGAAGACGTTAATCATTTATTTGCGTTGCAAATTTTAAAGCTATTTGCACCTGATGTAGAGTTGGTGGAGCAGATTCGTAACTTTCGTTTTTTGGATGGTCGAGACTTTAACGGTTTTATTTATGGTGGAGATACTGCGCTTGGAAGAAAAAAGCGTGCTACGGCATTAATAAATAAACCAGAGAGTTTTGAAGATCAAGGCAGCTATATCCATGTGCAGCGTTATAAACATGATTTAAGCGTATGGCAGCATTTGTCGTTGAGTGAACAAGAACAAATAATGGGTCGAACACGCCTTGATAATACACTGATTACACCAGCTTTAGAGACCTCTCATGCTGTACGTAACGAGTTAAAAGATGAAAACGGACAACCACTACTATTAAATCAAAGTATGCCTTACGGTGATGTTTACGAGCAGGGAATGTTATCTATAACATGCGCCTCTACAGGTACTGCATTTGAAAAGGTATTAAAAAGCCGTCTTGGGGAAGGAGAGTGCTACGACCATTGGCTTGATTTTACTCAANAAGCCGATATGGGCTCTGCTTTTTTTGCACCCTCAGTAGGATTTTTAAAGCAGCTTTAAGCTTTTACTTAATTTATTAAACGTTATCAAATAAAAGTCGTACACGCTCCAGTGTTACGTCTATTTCAGATATTTTTGCAGGAGCGATAAATATTGTATCGTCGCCTGCAATTGTACCTAATACACCATCTGCTTTGCCTAATGAATCAAGTAAACGTGCTATTAATTGTGCAGCGCCAGGGCTAGTACGAATAATGATCATCATTTCGTTATGCATAATATCAATAACTAATTGGCGTAACGGACTCTTTGCTGTTGGTACACCCATTTCCGCAGGTAAACAGTAAACCATTTCTTGTTTTGCATTACGAGTACGTACAGCACCAAATTTACTCAGCATGCGCGATACTTTACTTTGGCTTATATTGTCAAAGCCTTGCTCTTTTAACGCGTCAACTATTTCGCCTTGAGAGCCAAAGTTTTCTTCTTTTAAAAGTGATTTAAATGCTTTTACCAGTGCTTCTTGTTTATCTTGTGGTTGCATAGCCTACATTCATTTTTTGTTATTTATGCTGTAAATTCTACACAATAATGAATAATTATGCAGTAGTTGTTTACTTAACTTGCCAGTTTGAGGTTATTAAATTAATAAGTTTACGACTATGGTCGAAAATATACTTAAAATAAGCAGGATAAATTTGTTTTTAGCTCTTAATTTCTTTATCTTATGTGCCACAAGTATTTCCTACCTCAAATTACGGAGAATTCCAATGAAAGTTACTGTATTAGGTGCTGCGGGCGGTATCGGTCAAGCGTTGTCTTTATTATTAAAAACAGGTTTACCAGCTGGTTCTGAATTATCACTTTATGATGTTGCACCAGTGGTTCCAGGTGTTGCGGTTGACCTTTCTCACATCCCAACAGATGTAAAAGTAGCTGGTTTTGGCGCTGATGAGTTAAATAAAGCGCTTGAAGGTTCTGATATCGTTCTTATCCCAGCGGGTATGCCACGTAAACCAGGTATGGATCGTGCTGATTTATTTAATGTAAATGCTGGCATCATCAAAACTTTAGCAGAAGGCATTGTTGCTAGCTGTCCTAAAGCGTTAGTGGGTATTATTACTAACCCAGTAAACGGCACTGTTCCAATTGTTGCTGAAGTATTTAAAAAAGCAGGTACTTACGACGCTAAACGCGTATTCGGTATTACTACTCTTGATGTGATTCGTTCAGAAGCATTTGTTGCTGAACTTAAAGGCGTTGACGTAGCGACTGTGAAAGTTCCTGTAATCGGTGGTCACTCTGGTACAACTATTCTTCCTTTACTTTCTCAAGTTGAAGGCGTTAGTTTTACTGATGAAGAAGTTGCTGCACTTACTCCACGTATCCAAAATGCGGGTACTGAAGTTGTAAATGCTAAAGCTGGTGGCGGTTCTGCTACATTATCAATGGGTGCTGCTGCTGCACGTTTTTGTATGTCTTTAGTTAAAGGCCTACAAGGTGAAGACGTTGTAGATTACGCATACGTTGCTGTTGAAAATGGCGATGCAGAATACTTTGCACACCCAGTACGTTTAGGTAAAAACGGCGTAGAAGAAATTCTTTCTTACGGCGAGCTAAGCGCATTTGAAACTAAAGCAAAAAATGACATGCTTGAAACATTGAAAAAAGACATAAAAGAAGGTGTTGATTTCATGGCGTAATAGCCTAAATCAAGTATTAAAAAAGCCTGCATTTGCAGGCTTTTTTATTGTTCGGAGTTTATGCACATAATATAAAGTGTTAAAGCTAGTGGTCGCGATCAACCGCTATGCGAGCAAGGCTTATTAACGCTTGCTTATAATCAGACTCAGCTAAAAAGTCTAAACATGCGATAGCTTTATCTGCTTCAACTTCAGCTTTTTTCATTGTAAATTCAAGTGCATTAGTTTGTTTAAGCGCAGATAAAATATCATCTAAGTGATCCATGCCATTACTATGCTCTATAGCATCACGTATAAGCTGCGTTTGCTGCTCGTTACCGTGTTGCATTGCATAAATAAGTGGAAGGGTTGGTTTGCCCTCAGCTAAATCATCACCAATGTTTTTACCTAGTTGGTCGGCATCTGCATTGTAATCAAGTACATCATCAACCAATTGAAACGCAGTACCTAAATGCATACCGTATGCATTTAATGCGTCAAGAGTTGCTTGGTCTTGTTCTGTAATAATGGCAGCAAGCCCCGTTGCAGCTTCAAATAATTTAGCTGTTTTTGAATAAATAACCTGCATATAACTCGCTTCAGTTGTATCTGGGTCATTACAATTCATAAGTTGCAGCACTTCACCTTCAGCAATAATGTTAGTCGCATCGGCAAGTACCTGCATAACTTGCATTTTACCAAGACCAACCATTAGCTGAAATGAGCGAGTGTAAATAAAGTCACCAACTAACACACTTGCCGCGTTACCAAATTCAGCATTTGCTGTGGGCGTGCCTCGTCGTAAATTTGATTCATCTACAACATCGTCATGTAATAACGTCGCCGTATGAATAAATTCCACGATAGTTGCGAGCGTAATGTGATCTTTACCCTGATAGCCAAGCGCTTTAGCCGCTAGAATAGCCAGCATTGGGCGTACACGTTTACCACCGCTGTTAACAATGTATAAGCCAAGTTGGTTAACTAAGGCTACGTCTGAGCGCATTTGCGCATGTATAAGTTGATTGACGTCATTCATATCGCTTTTGATTAACGCCTGGATAGCTTGTATATCCATTGATCTCCGAGCCAATTTTTATGTGTGAACGGCGCAGATTGTACAACAAAAAAAGGGCTAGCTCGATATTTTGTGACGATTCGTTGAAAAAACACCTTTAAAGTTCTTAATAGAGGCTTAATTAGCAAAGATACTTGATTAATAGATAATCAAAACCCAGTCGTTATTGAGTTTAATAATTGTACCGCAGCGCTCATATTTAAAAGCATTAATTTATTTACGCGAACTGTTAAAAAGCCCTTGGCAAAAGGGCTAATTAATATAAAATGGGGGAAATAATGAATTGTCCTCAATGTAGCTACTTTTTATTCTTTTTAATTACAAAACAGGGTTGCTTGTTTTTTAGCATTAGCGTAGACTTCGCGCCCTATCGAAGAATATTTTAGTTGTGCCGATTTGAGGGCACACAGACGGAGTTAATTATGTACGCGGTTTTCCAAAGTGGTGGTAAACAGCATCGTGTGACTGAAGGTCAAACGATTCGTCTTGAAAAATTAGACGTTGAAACTGGTGCGGCAGTTGAATTTGATTCAGTGCTTTTAGTTGCTGATGGTGAGAAGATTGAGATCGGTGTACCGTTCGTAAACGGTGGCAAGATAACAGCTGAGGTTGTTTCACACGGTCGCGGTGAAAAAATTAAAATTGTTAAATTTAGACGCCGTAAAAACTCTCGTAATCAAATGGGCCATCGTCAATGGTTCACTGAAGTTAAAATCACTGGCATTAGCGCTTAATTAGAGGTACTTAGAAATGGCACATAAAAAAGCAGCTGGTAGTACTCGTAACGGTCGCGATTCAGAAAGCAAACGCCTAGGTGTTAAGCGTTTTGGTGGCGAATCAGTTCTAGCGGGTAGCATCATTGTACGTCAGCGTGGAACTCGTTTTCACCCGGGCACAAACGTAGGTATCGGTAAAGACCACACTATCTTCGCAAAAGCAGATGGTAAAGTTCAATTTGAACAGAAAGGTCCTTTAAACCGTAAATACGTAACTATCGTAACTGAGTAATCAGTAAGGTAGTTAAAAAACCCCGCCTTTGCGGGGTTTTTTGTTTTCAGTTCTTTTGCAATATATACCTAAGTATTTTTTCGTTGTGTGCTCTAAAGGCTACTTCGGTATATAATAGTTAAATTAACAAGCCAATCCCTAAAGTGAGTAATCATGAAGTTTGTAGATGAAGTAGAAATTCGCGCAGAAGCTGGTGACGGTGGCAGCGGCATCGTGTCTTTCCGTCGTGAAAAATATGTTCCAGATGGTGGACCTGATGGCGGTGACGGTGGAGACGGTGGTAGTGTTTATCTACAAGCTGATGAAAACTTAAATACCCTTATCGATTATCAATTTGAACGCTTTCACAGAGCTGAACGTGGTACAAATGGTCGTAGTCGTAACTGTACTGGCAGAAAGGCTGATGACTTATTTGTTATGGTACCGGTTGGTACACGTATCATGGATGTTGAAACACAAGAAGGGCTTGGCGATTTAACTCAACATGGTCAAAGAATTTTAGTTGCAAAGGGTGGTTTCCACGGCTTAGGGAATGCGCGTTTTAAATCAAGCACTAACCGAGCACCTCGTCAAAAAACGTTGGGTACACCAGGTGAAGTACGTAACCTTAAGCTTGAGCTACTTTTATTAGCTGATGTAGGCTTGCTAGGCTTACCAAATGCGGGTAAATCTACATTTATACGTAGCGTATCTGCAGCTAGACCTAAAGTTGCAGACTACCCGTTTACTACGCTTATACCTAACCTAGGTGTAGTGCGTCCTGAAGCTAATAAATCATTCGTTATTGCCGATATTCCAGGCTTAATCGAAGGAGCTTCTGACGGTGCTGGCTTAGGAATACAATTCTTAAAGCATCTAGAGCGCTGTCGTGTGTTATTACACATAATCGATCTAATGCCAGCTGATGGTTCAAACCCTATTGATAATGCGTTTGCTATTATTAATGAGTTACATCAGTACAGCCCTAAATTAGCCGAGAAGCCGCGTTGGTTGGTATTTAATAAAATAGATTTATTACCGGAAGACGAAGCAAAAGCTCTATGTGAAAAAATTGCAGAAGAGCTAGGCGAAACTGAAAATATTTATAGCATCTCAGCTATTAATAAACTTAATACTCAGCCTTTAATTCACAACATCATGACGCTGCTAGATAGCATGCCGAAAGAGAAGTTTGCTGAAATTGAAGATGAAGAAGTTGAGTTTAAGTGGGACTCTTATCATAAAAAAGCCACTAAAGGTGACGATGATGATTGGGACGACTGGGATGAAAGTGATTACGACGTAGAAGTAGTCTACGAGCGTTAATTATAATTGATTATATAAAAGGAGCTTATGCTCCTTTTTCTTTGTTTGGTAATAAAGTATTAGGTATTTAGTGTGATAATTTCAATGATCGCCGCTATGGCAAATAACCGTGTAATTGGTCTAGATAATAAAATGCCTTGGCATTTACCTGCCGATCTTCAGCATTTTAAAAAAGTGACTACGGGTAAACCTGTAATCATGGGACGTAAGACATTTGAGTCTATTGGTCGTCCTTTACCAGGTCGACGTAATATTATTATCACTCGAAATAGCGAATATCAAGCTGTAGGTATTGAGACTGTAACAACGCCGGAGGCTGCATTAGAGCTGGTTTGTGATGTTGAAGAAGTTATGATAATTGGTGGTGGAAATATCTATCAGCAATTTTTAGAACGCACAGATCGTTTATATTTAACCTTTATTGATTTAGACGTTAAAGGTGACACTCAGTTTCCAGATTATCAAAAAGTAGCCAATTGGGAAGTGAAAAGTGAAGAAAGTAAACAGCCTGATGATAAAAATAAACATAGTTATAAATTCGTAACTTTATATAAAAACCGATAACATTATTGCGAAAACCTTAGTAGATTGGTACAATATTAACCAATCAATATAAGAATAAAGTACCAGGAAGGGTTTTCAATGTTTAAATTACCAAAGCTAGTTGTTATTGCTGCTATAACAGCCGGTTCATTTGTTTATACAGCACCTGCAAATGCAGATGATCAATTGGCTGTATCTATTTGTGAGTATATTGCAGCGGACGACAAAAACCGTTTACGCAGTAAACTTAAAAGTTCTCGTGTAAAAATTCGTAATATATACGATGCGGTCGAATGTAATGGTAATAACTTATTACGCCATGCTGTTGCAAGTAGCGCAGTAGATACGGGTGAGTACATTGTTAAAAACTTATCTAAAAGCTCATTAGCAGATGGCGCAGACATAGCCTGGGCTGAGAGTAGCTATGCTAGTTCACCTCTTATTGCAGTAATTAAAGAGCGCGCGGGACTGTAATTAAAATAGTTCAAACAGTATTTTTATGCAAAGCCATATATTCAAAATATGTGGCTATTTCTAAATCTATAGATTGCTTAATATTTAATATAGTGTAAAGATTAAACCTTGATGTGTATAAAAAATATGCAGCAAGATCTACTAATTTTGATATTTTTGAAATGTGTTGATTTTGGTTAGTACTATCGAAATAAACTATCTTTATTTTTGTTCAATTCCTATAGCTATAAATAAAAGGGGTTTACGAGATAGGCGCCATACTCTAAACATATAGCTAGCACTTCGTGGTAAGGTAAACTGTCTCCTATTAGCTTGACTGCCTGACTTATGATTGATGCGTTCGTTTCCGCTCTACAAGACTGATAAGTACATTAATGTGGTCTTTATAGATAACGAAGTAACCTCCCCCCGAATACTAGTTCTTTCTTTTGTATCAATAATATTAGGCAGTGTATCAATGTTAATGCGGTTCCTAATAAAGCCTCTATACTCTTATTGGAGGTAGCTTTCAAAGATCCGTTGATCTGTCTTGTCCTGAAATGTGTTTACACATTTAGGACTTATTTTATGAAAACTACTAAAACTAAAGACGTTAAGCGTACTCAACGAGATTATACATTAGGCTTTAAATTATCCATTGCTGAGCAAGTAGAAAAAGGCGACTTCACGTATAAATAAGCGCAAAGTCATTACGGCATTCAAGGTCGTAGCACCGTTCTGATATGGCTGCGAAAATATGGTAAATTAGATTGGTCCTATATGACCAACATGCCTAAATCGAAAGAAACCCCGGCACAAAAAATTAAACGTTTAGAGCGTGAGATAGAATACTTATGCCTAAAGGATTTAATCAAAGATGAAATGATTAATATAATGGATGAAAAATATGGAGCGGGTTTGCGGAAAAAGTACATATCTGTAGTGGTGCAGTAATTTTAGTCACCCATTAAGAAAGAAATGTTATGCTATTTGCATACAAATTTGGGTGAAAAAAATGACGAAATTAAACCGTGTAACGTACTTTTCTGTAGTCGAATTAGAAATAAATCAACTTGTAGTTGACCAAGGTTATACGCAAGAAGAATCAGCCAAAGCGATGGCGGTTGGTAAATCAACCGTCAGTAAATGAGTTACTCAATTAAAGCTAGAGCGAAATGGTCAGTCACCATGAGTTTCACCAATGACGCCTGAATAAATTGAAATAAGTGAGCTTTAAAAAATATAAAACATTGAATCAGAAAGAATATATTAAAAAGGCTACCGCTCTCTTGATGTCTGGATCCCTAAATAATTCTCGTTAATCGAGAAACTAAATCAACGAGAGCGTTACCCTATTAGTGTTTTATGCAGCCTATTTAATGTGCATCGTAGTAGCTATGAATACTGGGCTCTACGCGATATAACATCCACTCCTGAGTAAATAAGGTTAGAGGGTGAAGCTCAAAGCAATACATGGAATAAGTGGAGGCTCAGCAGGTGCGAGAACAATAGCTACAATAGCTACAATAGCAACGAGTAATGACTTTGAATTGAGTTGTTATCGTGCTGCTAATCTAAAAAGCTGCCAAGTATCTCAACATTTATATAAACGCGGAGGTAATGAGCACCTTGAAATCCCAAACCTGCTTGATAGGCAGTTTGATGTTGTTGAGCCAGATACTGTGTTGTGTGGTGATGTAAGGTATATTTGGACAAGTAAACGCTGGACTTATTTAGCCGTTATTATTGATTTATTTGCATGCAAAGTGTTTAGCTGAGTAATGTCGTTGTCGCCAGACACTAATTTAACGCTAAAAGCGCTTGAACTTGCGTATGAAAGTAGAGGAAAACCGACAGGACTGATGTTCCACTCAAACCGAGGTAGTCATTATACGAGCTTGAAGTATCGCTAACGTTTATGGCGCTATAAAATCATATAAAGTATGAGTAGGCGCGGAAATTGTTAGGCTAATGCGCCAATGGAGCGATTTTTTAGAAGCTTTAAAACGGAATGGATGCCAAAGATTGGATATGGAAGTTTTACAGATGCTAAATATAGCGTTAGTGGTTACATAAATGAATATTACAATAATGTTAGACCATATTGCTATAATGCTGGTTTAGCGTCAAATGAGTCTGAGGTCAGATACAAAGATTCTAAAACTGTGACCAAATTTTATTATCCACTACACCTGTTTATTATGAATTATCGTGTTGAAATACATATGATACCGTTCACGGAGAGTCACTCGTAGCCAATTGCACAGCAAGCAATGTGGCTGTCGCAGACAAAGTCTACGATAGTAAAATACAGAGGGAATTTAACACTACAGCCTTTATTCTATGTGAGAGTAGTAGCTTAGTGGGGAATGAAGATATTGACTGGTACATGTATAAATATAGGCACTTGGTTGAGAATGTATTTGGTCGAATTGAGCAATATAAAGGGATAGCCACAAGGTATGAAAAGCTTGAACGAAGCTATCATTCAATGCTCGTCTTAGCGTTTACTATGATGTGGCTACCAATATGGGCGAGTGATATACGTACAACAAAGAACAACAGAGTCTAAAGTAAAACTTGAATATTTATAAAGGCACGCTAAATGTTGTAATGTCGATCATTTAAGGAATCCTTGAGATCACTTAAACGACCTTAATACTTTATAAAAGATCCGAATTCTTTTATACAACTTCTTAACACGATAATAATACAGCATCGAACATAATGATTTTGTATTATTATCGAAAAGGTCTATAACCCGACACTGAGGATTAGTGTGAAACCACTATTAATCGAATTGCATCAAGTTGTAACTGCGTTTTTTCAATATACGTAGTTATGTCGTTGCGTTGCTTATCGTAGAAGGTAATTTCTTCTTGGCGAATATTTGGGTTAATTTGCTTAAGGGCAACAAGTCGCTCTTGCTCTTCATTTAGTGACGTTTGCATTTTAGCAAGCGACGCTGCGCGAATAACTTCAAGCTTTTCTTGTGCCATATCTTTAGCGGTAGCAATCATAGGGTGTACAGCACTTTGCAATGCGCCCGCAAGTTTACTTGCTGTCTGACGACCAACAGCAGATAACTGCTGATTAAAACCTTCAAACGCTACGTTTTCGCCAAGGTTATTGCCTGCTTTATCAAGCAATATACGAATTGGTGTAGGTGGTAAAAAGCGACCAACTTGCAATACTTTTGGCGCCATTGCTTCGGCAACAAAAATTAGCTCAACAAAAAAGGTACCTGGCGGTAATTTTTTGTTTTTAAGTAATGCTACTGATGCGCTACCAAAGTCGTCGTCACAAATCATATCCATGGTGCCTTGCACCATTGGGTGATCCCAACTAACAAAGTGCACGTCTTCTTGCGAAAGCGCTGTTTCGCGATCAAAGGTAACCGTCATACCGTCTTCTTTAAGCGATGGGAATGATGGGTTTAACATATGTTCAGTTGGTTTTAAGATAATGGTATTTTCACCTTTATCTTCTTGGCTTACACCAAATGTGTCGAACACGTTGATCATGTAGCTTGGTAATTCAAACTGATTGTCGAGTTTTTCGATTTCAGCTACAAGCGAATCTGCAGCACCTTGACCCGATGAATGTAGTTCTAGTAAACGATCTCGTCCGCTTTCCATTTTTTTACGCAGTACGGCATTTTGCTGTGCTACTTGCTCAAGTAATGGATCTAGTTCGTCTTCATCGCAGTTATGCGCAGAAATATATTCAAGTAGGTCATCACGGAACTCTTTATAAAGCATTTGACCCGTTGACGAGGTAGATTCGAATGCGTCTAGACCTTCGTTGTACCAACGTAGCAGTACTTCTTGAGCGGTGTTTTCAAAATATGGAACATGAATGTTCACATCTTGTGTTTGACCTATACGGTCTAATCGACCAATACGCTGCTCTAGTAAATCTGGGTTCAATGGTAAATCAAACAATACTAAGTGATGTGAAAACTGGAAGTTACGACCTTCTGAGCCAATTTCTGAACACAGTAATATTTGTGCATTATCATATTCATCTGCAAAAAATGCAGCAGCGCGGTCTCGTTCAATAATAGACATGCCTTCGTGGAATACCGATGCTTTAATTGCTTCGCGTTCACGCAGTATTTGCTCAAGACTGATAGCTGTTTCAGCTTTAGCACATATAAGTAGTACTTTTTCGCGCTTAAGCGTTTTAAGTGTTTCGATTAACCAATCTACACGTGGGTCAAATAAACCCCAGCTTGCGCTTTCACCTTCAAACTCTTGAAATATTTTTTCAGGGAAAAGTGCACGATGTGCGCTTAGTTCAGCATTTTGAATGCCACCCATGTTGCCTAGTACCGACATAGCGGTTTTATATTGTTTTGGCAGTGCCATTGGGTAAGCGTGTAATTTACGACTTGGGTAACCATCAATGCCGCTACGGCTATTTCTGAATAATATACGACCTGTGCCGTGGCGATCGAGTAGCATGTTAAGTATTTCTTTACGTGCTGGTAAATCACCTTGCTGTGCTTTTTCAAGAATATCAGTAATATCGGTTTCTTTTAATAGCTCAATTAGTGTGGCTTTGGCTGCGTCGTCTAGCCCTTGCTCTTGCAGTAATTGATTTGCAGCTTCAGCTACGTCTTTATAATTTGCTTCTTCTTCTTTAAACACGTCGTAGTCGTAAAAACGATCAGGGTCGAGTAATTGCAAACGTGCAAAGTGGCTGCTGTGACCAAGTTGATCAGGCGTTGCTGTAAGTAAAATAAGGCCTGGAATATCTTGGCTAAGCTCTGCCATACGTTGGTACTCTGAGCTTGGCTTACCGTTATTTATACTTAGGTGATGGGCTTCATCGATTACTAGTAAATCCCAATCAGCAAGCGTTGCTTGTTCAAACCAGCGTTTTTTCTTGGTTAAAAACTCAAGGCTTGTAAGTACCAATTGCTCTGTATCAAACACGTTTGGTGAGTCGGCAAACGCTTCGTCGCAACGTTCTTCATCAAAAATAGAAAAGTGTAAGTTAAAGCGGCGTAGCATTTCTACTAACCATTGGTGTTGTAGGTTTTCTGGTACAACTATTAATACGCGACTTGCACGACCACTAATAATTTGTTGGTGTAAAATCATGCCAGCTTCAATTGTTTTACCAAGGCCTACTTCATCTGATAAAAGTACACGTGGTGCAAAACGTTTACCCACTTCTTGGGCAATATAAAGCTGGTGCGGAATAAGATTAGCACGTTGACCAATTAAGCCTTTAATAGGCGATTGTTCACGTTCAAATTTATGTAACCACGTTTGGTAGCGAAGTGTATAGCGATCAAAGCGATCTACTTGACCAGCAAATAAACGATCTTGTGGTTTATTAAACTTAATAAAATGATCTAAAAAGGTTTCTTTAAGCTTGGCAGTTTCGCCGTTATCAACACGGGTGCCGTGATAACACAATAACTCACCTTGTACTTCAATAGACTCTACTTCTAATTCCCATTCTTCAACGCTTTTGATCACATCGCCAGGATTAAATGCCACACGGGTAACCGGTGCTTCTGCCGAAGAATAAACACGGCTCTCACCACTGGCAGGAAATAATATGCTGACCTGACGGCCTTCAATGGCAACAACGGTGCCTAATCCTAAATCTGACTCTGTATCACTGATCCAACGCTGACCTAAGGAAAAATTCATGTATGTCTCGTCTATGATGAAAAAGGCGGCTATGTTACCTGTAAGCTAACACCACTGCAAGGCGCTATTTGGCTCACTTTTAATTAATTATGTAAGTGTTAATTATTACTATTAAAAAGGCTAATACATGATTCTTTTTTAATAAATCAAAACTAATTGTAGTTTGTAATAAAACGGACTTTTATGACAAATAGACTAAACTTACAATGTGCCTTGGCAATTAAGTATTGCAGGTTTTGGTTTTGCCCGTTTTACTTAGTTATTTGGGTATAGCATAAAAATCATAAAACGTAAGGAAAGTGCTATGGAAAAAGCTTCGAACCTTGAAAGTAAAATGTATGTGCTAGATACCAACGTACTACTTCACGAACCCCTCGCTTATTTGTCTTTTCAAGAACATGACGTTGTAATTCCGATGACAGTGCTTGAAGAACTCGACCACATAAAAGATAGAAAACATGATGTGAGCCGCGATGCGCGCGTTGCTATTCGTGGATTAGATGAAGTACTTAAAAATGCAACGCCCGAGCAAATGCTACAAGGTGTGGCGCTGCCAAGTAATAAAAAAGCAAAAGCGAGCTCTGCGGGTACGCTTATTATTGTAAATGATCATTTATTTGCTGACTCTATTTCTGGTTTGCCAGGTAACGAAAACGACCACCGTATTATTAATTGCGCGGTGTATTTACAAAAACAGCACAGTGATTCAAAAGTAATACTTGTTACAAAAGACATAAACATGCGCTTAAAAGCCAAAGGCGCAGGGCTTAAATATGTTGAGGATTACCGCACCGACCAACTTATTGACGATATAACCTTACTTACCAGCGGCTACAAAAAAATAGAAGGCGATTTTTGGGACCATGTAGGACAGTGCAATACTGAGCAACATGGGCGTGATACGTTTCATCATGTACCTAAAGATTTAATACCCGATGTATTTTGTAACGAGTACTTACTCGATGGCTGTGAGCATTTTGCTGCGCGTGTTAAATCCTATGATGATGAGCACATAACGCTCAAAGATATTGGTGTTGAGCGTTTAATGAATCACAGTGCGTGGGGCGTTAAACCAAAAAATATTTATCAGGGTATGGCGCTTGACGCTTTACTTGATACAAGTATTGAGCTTGTTATTTTAACTGGTCCAGCAGGATGCGGTAAAACCTTATTAGCGCTTGCTAGTGCTCTTGAAATGGTCATCGAAAAAGGTATTTACGATAAAGTAATAGTAACTCGTAATACCCCCGAGATTGCAGAATCTATTGGTTTTTTACCTGGTACGGAAGAAGAGAAAATGGCGCCGTGGCTTNCAGCCATTACCGATACATTAGAGGTATTACATAAAGGCGACGAAAACCCAATATCGAGCCGAAACTACATAATGGAAAAAGCTAATGTTCAGTTTAAGTCGGTTAACTTTATGCGAGGTCGCAGTATTCAAAACGCGGTAGTAATTTTGGATGAAAGTCAAAATTTAACGTCATCTCAACTCAAAACGATTATTACTCGCTGCGGCGAAGGCACTAAATTAATTTGTACGGGTAACTTGGCGCAAATAGACAGTAACTACCTAACACCGGTTACATCGGGTTTAACGTATATAGTTGAGCGCTTTAAAAACTTTGAAGGCAGTGCAACAATAAACCTCAATGGTGTGGTGCGTAGCCGCTTAGCGTCATTTGCGGAAGAAAATTTATAACTTGCGCTTAACAAATTGGCTCGNGAGCCATAACGCGGACACTACGTTGAATTTTCTACCTCTCAAACATTATTATCGATCTTTATTTGTTGCGCTTTTAGTACCTCTAATTGTTGCTTTTTTACTGTGTCTGCATTTATATACAATTAAACTTGAGCGAGCTGTTGAGAAGCGCGAAGCTGATTTTGATAGTGTGTCTGCACAGGTAACTCATGGCATGCAGGCTGCAAGTGACTTACTAACCGCTATGTTTACCTTATATCAGCAACCGCCATTTCAGCCGTTTAATAATAGTTTGCTTGAAAATATTAATCAGTACGATGGTTATTACTATCGCGATTTTAATCATCAAGGCACTGAGATTATTGGCAAAGGAAGTTTTGCATATTCTGCTCGTGCGCTTTTGCAGTGGCAGCAGGTTATAGCTTTAGGACCGTCGTTTAATACAACACTTGCGTTAATGCAGTCTTTGTCTGCGGTTGCTTATGTTGACGATGATGGTTTTGCTTATGTGGCTAGGCGTAATAAGAGCCATAGTTTGTTATTAACTGAGGTTTTAAACGGTAAGTTTAAACCTGAATTTGCCCCAAATAAATTATCTTCAAGTCCTATTATTAAAATAAATGATAAAGCGTACTTTGCAATTGGACGTCAGCGAGAAATTGGTTCTCACGACTATATTATTTTAATTTATGATGTGCAGGCTATTTCCGCTTGGTTAAAAAAAATATCTCCTGTTAATGGCGGTGAATATGTTTTTATGAACCAGTCTCATCAAATTATTGCCAGTTCAAAAAATTCAATTGATCAAGTTATAGAGCTAGAGCCTTACTGGCCAAAGCTAGATGAATTCCATAAAAAATCGACTGTATTAACCGGTGATAATAATTACTTTATGCAAGCAGTGGGTGCTTTACCTATCCATGCCGCGTTTTACGAACCTAAACCGCAATTAGTAAATCCTATTCGATATGAAATATTATTAGAATTTGTATTTTTAACCCTATTTTTGAGTCTTATGTTTTGTGTGTTCTTTTGGTTGAGCCAGCGTATTATTGTTAAACCAGTTACACATTTAATGTATTACTTAGCACAAAGTGACGAGCAGCAAAACGGTCAATTAAACTATAAAGTTCCACTTAACTGGCAGCCTTGGTTTTCTAAAGTAAAGCGTGTGTTTTCTAAAAATAAAGAGCTGGTGGAATCGCTGCAAAATGCAAATAAAGAGCTTGATGAAAAAGTACAGTTACAATCAGAAAAACTAAGTCGTAGCTATGAAGCTAAAGAGCGCCACTTAGCCCTACTTAATACAATGTTAAACAGCGTGCCTGATCTTATTTATTTTAAAAATATAGATGGTTCGTTTTTAGGATGTAATAAAGCGTTTGAAGCTTATATAGGTAAAGATCAAACTGCATTAGTTGGTAAACATGTAGATGACTTAGGTGACAACGATCAGCAAATAATTGCGCTAGAAAAACAAGTTTTACAAAATAGAAATAGCGTTGAGCAACGAATAGAAACTGATACCAAGTCGTATCAATTAACAATTGCACCATTTTACAATGAGCACCAGCATTTGTTGGGAACAATGGGGATTGGTCGCGATATTACCGAGCAACAGCAGGCTTTACTTGCCTTAAAAGCATCTGAATCTAAATTTAGAAGTGCGATTGAATTTGCTGCAAACTGTGTGGTATTGCTTTCACTAGAGCATACTATTTTACAAGTTAATAAAGCGGCTAGAAAGCAATTTTCTGAGCAACAAGTGTTAGTAGGTGAGCCACTTAAAGCTTTATTTAATGAATTGCAGTGGGAGCAAATTAAAACCACATTAGCGCAATTACTTGACGATAAAAAAAGGGTATATCACTTAACACTGGCACGAGGAAACTTAACTAGCTGGTTGCAATTGAGTGTATCGCTTGTGTGGGATGAAAGCCGCGATCCTGCTTATTACGTTATTCATATTCAAGATGTTAGCGCACTTACGAAAGCTAAACACGATGCAGAGCGAGCTACACTTGCTAAAAGCCGTTTTATAGCTAATTTAAGCCACGAAATTCGCACTCCACTTAATGCCGTTTTAGGCTTACTTGATATGTTAATTGAGCAAGGGCTTACTCAAAAGCAGTTACAACAAACTGATCAAGCTAAACATGCTGCGCATAGCTTACTACTTATGCTTAATAGAATGCTTGATTTTGCACGAGTAGAAAGTTCACAAGCTGAACTAAAGCAAGCATCGTTTAGTGTGATTGAATTAATTGATATTTGCGATAGTTTAACGGGACCTTTATGCGAAAATAAAGGTATAGAGTTTATTATTGATATAGACCCGTTAATTTCCCCCGACCTTATATGCGATAGTATTAGGCTACAACAGGTGTTGGGTAACCTATTAACAAATGCGGTTAAATTTACTAAAACAGGTTCGATAACCCTTAAAATGGACTTATTGCAAAGTGATAGCGTAGATTTACAGTATATTTGCTTTAAAGTTATTGATACAGGAAGCGGAATAGATAAAGCCGATCAAAGACGTTTATTTGATGCATTTACACAAGGTGATGAATCGTCAACACGAATACATCATGGAGTGGGTTTAGGTTTAGCGATAGTTAAACATGCGGTGTCGCTAATGGGCGGCGAAATCACTCTAAAAAGTGATAAAGGGCAAGGGTGTGAGTTTTTCTTTAGTATTGCACTTCAAGTAGATAGAACAAAAAATAATGTAATACAAAATAATACATTAGCTATTGTCTCTGAGCGTAGCAAAGAGCTAAAACGCGTTGCAGGTGCTTTTTCTGAACTAGCTAGTATTGACCTTGACGAAGTTTTAAAATATCCAATAAAACTTTCACATGCTGAGCAATTAATTATAGATGTAGCCGACTTACCTGTACTACTTAATGTAGAGGCGATAAATGATTCATTATCGTCAAAAGCAACACCGGTTATTATTATTAATCATCAACACACATTAAGTTTACCTAATAGCGAGCATTTAGCGGCACGGCATGTTAAAGCATCAGCGCTTGGTCAGCGGTTGCTAAATTTAAGCTCCGGCTCAGAGTTCAAATCAGTAATAGGTACGCAAATATTAAGCATACCGGAACTTAAAAAGGATATATCGGGTCTACTAGGGCGTGTTGATCTTTGCGGTATAAAAAACAAACAGCATGAGGATAAGGTATAATTGAATTCGCTAAAAAACGTTACACCGAACCCTCATGCCAAGATTAATGTTAACAGACGCGACATGGAATGTCTTATCAAAAGTAATGCACTTAAGTGGTCGAATTTATAATAAGCCTGAGCATAGAAAAACGCTCGAAGGCATACTCTATAAGATGCGTACCGGTATTCCTTGGCGAGATTTACCGTCTTATTTCGGCTCGTGGAGTGCTATCTATAGACGATTTAATTTATGGTCCAAAAAAGATATTTTGAATGAATTATTTCGTGTGTTATCCCACTATGCTGATATGGATTGGATCTTTATTGATGGCAGTATTGTCAGGGCTCACCAGCATAGTTGCGGTGCAAGAACCGCTGGCAATGAATCAATCGGTAAGAGTCGAGGTGGCAATTCGACTAAAATTCATCTTGCAGTAGATAGCGGAGGATTGCCTGTTTATTATGAATTATCCTGTGGAAATACGCATGATATCGTCCATGCAGAGTCACTTGTAGACAATTGCCCAACGAGTAATGTGGTTGTCGCAGATAAAGGCTACGATAGTGAAAAACTAAGAGAGTTTATTCGTGATAATAGCGCTACACCCGTTATTCCACGCAAGGATAACAGTTTAGTGGGTAATGAAGATATTGACTGGTGCATGTACAAATATAGGCACTTAGTTGAGAATGCCTTTGGTCGGATCAAACAATATAGAGGGATAGCTACAAGGTATGAAAAGCTTGAACGGAATTATCATTCCATGCTCGCTTTAGCATTTACTATGATGTGGCTACCAATGTGGGCTGATTAATATATATACTACAAAGATCAACAGCCCCTA
>NZ_AUTQ01000168.1 GCF_000498095.1 Pseudoalteromonas sp. TB64 | reverse complement strand
TAGGGCGTGTTGATCTTTGCGGTATAAAAAACAAACAGCATGAGGATAAGGTATAATTGAATTCGCTAAAAAACGTTACACCGAACCCTCATGCCAAGATTAATGTTAACAGACGCGACATGGAATGTCTTATCAAAAGTAATGCACTTAAGTGGTCGAATTTATAATAAGCCTGAGCATAGAAAAACGCTCGAAGGCATACTCTATAAGATGCGTACCGGTATTCCTTGGCGAGATTTACCGTCTTATTTCGGCTCGTGGAGTGCTATCTATAGACGATTTAATTTATGGTCCAAAAAAGATATTTTGAATGAATTATTTCGTGTGTTATCCCACTATGCTGATATGGATTGGATCTTTATTGATGGCAGTATTGTCAGGGCTCACCAGCATAGTTGCGGTGCAAGAACCGCTGGCAATGAATCAATCGGTAAGAGTCGAGGTGGCAATTCGACTAAAATTCATCTTGCAGTAGATAGCGGAGGATTGCCTGTTTATTATGAATTATCCTGTGGAAATACGCATGATATCGTCCATGCAGAGTCACTTGTAGACAATTGCCCAACGAGTAATGTGGTTGTCGCAGATAAAGGCTACGATAGTGAAAAACTAAGAGAGTTTATTCGTGATAATAGCGCTACACCCGTTATTCCACGCAAGGATAACAGTTTAGTGGGTAATGAAGATATTGACTGGTGCATGTACAAATATAGGCACTTAGTTGAGAATGCCTTTGGTCGGATCAAACAATATAGAGGGATAGCTACAAGGTATGAAAAGCTTGAACGGAATTATCATTCCATGCTCGCTTTAGCATTTACTATGATGTGGCTACCAATGTGGGCTGATTAATATATATACTACAAAGATCAACAGCCCCTAGTAAGTTATGTTGTTTGTTAGGAGCGAGGGCTTGTTAGCTGTTTATTGTTTTGCGTAATATTTAATCACGATAAATCAAACGTGGGTTAATTTAGATTCTCGTTTAAAAAAGGGCAGAGAAATTAATACAACAAGCCAGCACCTATGTGCTGACTTTTTATATATTTATAACGGCTTATTAATTAATAATATAGCTTCTTTTGCAGTAACAGGTTTTGATTTTAAAAAACCTTGCCCGTAATCACACTTAGTTGCCTGCAATATAGTTAGTTGCTCAGCTGTTTCTATTCCTTCGGCAACCACTTCTAATTTTAAAGATTGAGCAAGCGATAAAATGGCTTCGACTAGTGGATTAGTAGAATCTTGAAGGTGATCTATAAAGCTTTTATCAATTTTTAAAATATGAATCGGAAGTTGGTGTAAATAGCCTAACGCTGAATAACCGGTACCAAAATCATCAAGGCATAATTTTACTTTTAATGGCGAGAGCCCTTCAATTATTTGTGTCGCTAGCTCTAGGTTTTCTATTAGACCTGATTCTGTAATTTCTAAGCATAAAGAGCCCAGTGGAAGTTGGTATTTATTGTATATAGCATGTATTTGGGCAACAAAATCGAGGCTCGCAAAATGTCTAGACGATACATTAACAGTCACTTTTAAAAAACGATGCCCTTGTTTATGCCAATCTGATATATGTTGTGCGGCTAAATCAAGTAAGTGCAAATCAAGATTTATGATTTGGCCAGTGGTTTCAGCGATTGGGATAAAATTGTTGGGTGGAACAAAGCCTTTTTTAGGGTGATGCCAACGTACTAGAGCCTCAAAACCAACGACTCGGCCTGAGGAAATAGTAAAAATTGGTTGAAAGTAAAGTTCAAATTCGTTGTGTTCTATGGCGTGTTGTAAATCGTTTTCGATGTCGGCGTGAGTTTTAAGTTTTTGGCGCATAGCATTGTTAAAAAACTTAACTTGTCCTCGACCTGATGATTTAGCTTCGTACATGGCGGCATCAGCTTGTTGTAATAATTTATATGCTTTGTCGCTTGTATTATCATTATACGCAATACCAATGCTGGTGGAGGCTTGTAATAAATGACCATTAACATTGATAGGTTTTGAAAGAATTACTTCAATCCGTGTAAGTGCTTCATTTACTTGATTTCGATGAGTGATATTTTCCATGAAAATAGCGAATTCATCACCACCTAATCGGGCAAAGGTATCTGTATTTCGTATCGTACTTTTAATTAACTCGCATATTTTTATTAAAAAATGGTCGCCAACTTCATGACCAAGAGAGTCGTTAATACTTTTAAAGCGATCAAAATCTAAATACAAAAGGGCATTACTTGTGCCTTTTTTAGCTCTTGCTAGGCGTAATATTGCATGCTTAATTCGCTCTATTAATAATGATCGATTAGCTAGCCCAGTAAGATCGTCATGAAGTGCTCTGTGTTCAAGCTCCTGGCGGACAAGTTGTCTATCAATAGCCATACTTATTTGCCTACTAACGTAGGTTAATAATGCACTGTCTTGCTCGTTATAATGCAGTGTTTTATCGTAACTTTGTACAACAATAACGCCGCTCATTTGATCGTTGGTTTTAAATGGTACACCCAACCAAGATTCTGATTGCCTACCCACCATTTTAAAACATCCTTTATCAATATATTCTTGAAAAGATTGTCTGTTAAGTAGTAGTGTTTGGTCTGTTTGCAGTAGATAGTAAGATGCGGTGTCTTTTAGCTGCTCTTTAGATATTTTTTGATGTGCTTTAGTTTGAATGCCTTCTTCTACAATGTAAGCAATATCAAGAATATCGACTTGCTTATCGTACAGCGCAATAAAAAAGTTATCAGCACGTAGTAGGCTATTAATAATAGTATGTAGTGCTTCAAAAAACGTATCTAAATTACTCGCTTTGTAAGTTAAATTAGCTATTTGTAAAAGGCTGTTTTCGAGTTTTTGCGCATTGTTTAATTGTGTTACGGTTTGTTGTAAATTATTGACGGTGTTAACTTGATTTATCTTAGCGCTTAATAAATGGGCAACCGTAGTTAATATTTCAAGGTGAGAGTTAGTAAAGTAATTTTTTACTGGGTGTTCACAGTCAATTACCCCTAATACTTTTTCTTTATATATAAGAGGGACGCACAACTCTGATTGTGCAGGACGTTCATCGGCTATATAACGGCTATCTGTATTGACATCATCAAGTATAATAGCTTTACCTGTTGAGGCTACAAAACCTGAAATCCCTTCACTAAACCGGATTACCTTTCTCTGTGCTCTATATTTATAACGCTCATGGGCAATGCCCATAGATGCAACTTGATTTAATGTAGAGGCTGAGTCGTCGGCTAGATAAATAACACAGTCAACAAAACCAAGTCTATTTACGACCTGTGTAGTGACGTATTCGAATAGTTCTGCAAGAGTATCAAGTTGTAATAGGCTTGATGAAAACTGATTAATAATACCAAGTTGCTCAGTTTTTATTTCTAGCGCTTTATTGATATCGATTTTGTTCGACATAGGCGATTATTATTTTTCTTATTATTTGTTAGTTCAGGTACTAAGTTAACTCAATCTGAATCGTTCTACAAAACAAAACGATGAATGTTTTTGATTTATGCAAAGTTTAGGTTCATTTTAAATGATAGAGGTCGCTTATATTTACTGATTGGATAACTTCTACCCTACGTAGCAGACTATAGGAACACATTAGTTATCAAAATTAATATGTACTCCTTAATAGCGCTTTTTGCTTTAGCCGTTTTACTATAAATTATTTGTTTTGCTGTAAGCCCCATACAGAGGAAAGGTCATCTTTATTTATGTAAATATTGTGATTATTTTTAATAAAATCTTTACTCGAAAACACCATATGCCTATGATCGGATAAATTCAGCCGTGGAACTAAAGTAATGACTAGTACAAATACAGACTCAGTAACAACATTAACGATAACTCGCCCTGATGATTGGCACGTTCACTTACGTGATGGCGATCAGCTAAAAGATACGGTCCGTGATATTAGTCGTTATATGGGGCGAGCGATTATCATGCCAAACTTAGTTCCTCCAGCTACCTGTACTGATACGGCATTAGAGTATAGAACACGTATTATTGCAGCCGGTCCACAAGGTAATTTTGAGCCTCTAATGGTGCTGTATCTTACGGATAAAACAACATCTGACGAAATTAAAAAGGCGAAAGCGACGGGTCAAATAGTTGCTGCTAAGCTTTATCCTGCAGGAGCAACTACAAATTCTGACTCAGGCGTAACTTCAGTTAAAAATATATACCCAGTGTTAAAAGCAATGCAAGAAGTAGGGATGTTATTATTAGTGCACGGTGAAGTGACTGATTCATCAATTGATATTTTTGATCGCGAAAAAGTATTTTTAGACACAATTTTAGGTGATGTCGTTAGCGATTTCCCTGAGCTTAAAATTGTACTCGAACATATTACGACTAAAGATGCAGTAGAGTTTGTAGTTAATGCTTCAGATAATGTAGCTGCTACTATCACAGCTCATCATTTACTTTATAATCGTAACCATATGTTAGCTGGGGGAATACGTCCTCATTATTACTGTTTACCAATATTAAAACGCAATATTCATCAACAAGCGTTAATGGCAGCTGCTATAAGTGGAAATAAAAAATTCTTTTTAGGGACTGACTCAGCACCACATTATAAAGATAAAAAAGAAGCAGCTTGTGGCTGTGCTGGTGCATATACAGCCCATGCAGCAATTGAGCTGTATGCAGAAGCGTTTGAAGACGCAGGTGCTCTTGATAAGCTAGAAGGGTTTGCAAGCCACTTTGGTCCTGATTTTTATGAATTAGCACGTAACACCGATACGATTACATTACACAGAAGCCCATGGAAAGTACCTGCAAGTTATACTCTAGGTGATTCTCAAGTTGTACCTATCAAAGCTGAAGATACAATTGAGTGGCAAGTTAAGTAGGTAATGATTAAATAGATAAGTAAGCAAAAGCCGCATTATTGTTTGCGGTTTTTTTTCGTTTTATAAACCATAATTTAAAAATTAAAGGCGCTTAAAAACAAGGTAATTTGTTAAATTTTGGATAAAATTAATGTCAAAGCCATATATCATACAATAATATATTTGCAACTTTTTGCTTTTAAATTAATCAGTTGAAGATATTTTAAAGAATAGATGTGTTTTTAATAAATATTTTATAATTAATAGAGCGAAACAAAAAATAATGTGTTAATCTTAACTTGCTTTGAGTTTTTATGTATTGAATTTACGGATATTGTGCTGCGTTTAAGGTTACCGGTTTGGTTATTACTTGTTCCTGTACTGTACCTCCATATTTTTGAGCATTGACTCGGGGAGGAGATTGCCATAATAATATGGCTGAATTTTAATTATTGACTTACAGGAAAATTTAGTATGTCGGTTACTGGTAAAGTAAAGTTTTTCAACGAAGCTAAAGGCTTTGGTTTCATTGAGCAAGAAAATGGTCCTGACGTGTTTGTACATTTCAGCGCAATCACTGGTTCTGGTTTTCGCACTCTTAGCGAAGGTCAAGCAGTGACATTCAGCATCAAGCAAGGTCAAAAAGGCCCTGAAGCTGAGAACGTAGAAGCAGCATAATTTATTATGTGAACCTTCGTTCAACGTGGTGAAACAGTCTTCTGTTTCACCATAATTCCTCCTAATACAAATCAAGAAATAATATTCAAATACCCTTCAATAGAAAATAATCAATATTATTCAAATACACCTCAATAAAAATCATTAATAACATTATCAAATATCTCAATAACAATAATTAGAAATTACATATTTCCTCCAAACCTCTGACCGCATCTAATATGTTCCTAATCAATAACAACCTAAAATAATAACTAAATTTAAAGCACATACTTTAGTTTATGCTGATTTATAAAAGGTAAGTGTTATTTATACCAAACTTTCAGAACGAGTTTTAAGTGAGTCGTACATTTCGAACTAAAAAGTTTGTTGCAAACTTAGGAAGCTAAGTTTGGGGGATAATGATAAGTTTTTCTCAATAGTTAAGTATCTAACCAACCATATTAGAGTTCAATAAACAACGGTATAAGATTTTTATTATTAAGGTTTTTAACAATTATGATAATTAATTACCGATCTAATTATGTTTAATCCTTATTGATTTAACAAAAGTAGAATTTCACCTAGCAAGTGAGTTTTTATGTCATAAAATCCAATTTAATAATGACTTTAATAATGACTTTAATAATGACTTTAATAAATTAAATTAGTTAATTTATTAGTATTAGTAAATAATTCTCAACACGTAGCATTTCTTCAACATCTCCAAATTTTATTTTTTATAAAAAAGTAAAATTAATATCAAATATCTACAACTTTTACTTTTAAAGAAATAGCCGATGATGATGTTTTTTTGTGCGATAAACGGTTTGTTTTTTCAGGTGAAGTGTTTGAAAGTAACAAAAAAACCATGAATTTGCTTAAAAAATAACTTTTGTAATATATATAAATATTTATTTATCTTTTTTTTTAACTCTAATTTGGTTTTAATTAAATGTTGCATTTTTGTTGTTTTTTCTGAGGGCATACCGAATAAACATACCTCTTAAAAGGCTTTAATCGAAATATTAAGAACGCAACTCGTTACAATAATGTTAACATTAAATTGGTAATACTTTAGTGTAAGCTTGCGATTAAGCATTTATTTACTGAGATTAGTAAACATCAAGTTGACAGCGCTTATTGCATTTAGCATTATTGGAAGGTTGATATCTATTAAAAGATATCAGGGTTGTTCTCTTCGGAGGATAATTAAATTATAAAAGTAACATTACTTAATTGGTTGGGAACTATGTCTGTTAAAATCAGAAAGAGTCTTGTAGCAACTGCGTTGGTTGGCGCATTTGCATTTGCAAGCAGCAATGTGATTGCAGATCCTTTGAATGACGTGCAAAACGCAGGTCAACAAATTCAAAAGGCTGCTGTTAAGTCTCAAACTAAAATTGACAATGTATATGGTCAAACTCAAGAGCTTATAGCTGAGTACCGTAGCGTTGTTGATGAGACAGAACTTATGAAAGTGTATAACGATCATGTATCACGTTTGGTTGATAGCCAAAATGCGTCGATAGAATCGTTTGATCGTCAAATAGCTACTATTGACGGCACTAAACAAAACGTTGTGCCTTTGATGTATCGCATGATCGATACGCTTGAGCAATTCATCAAAGCGGACGTTCCATTTAATCTAGAAACGCGTTTAGCACGTGTTGAAAGACTTCGTGAAATAATGGTTTCTGCGTCTGTAACGACGTCAGAAAAGTTCCGTCAAGTACTTGAAGCATACACAATAGAAACAGCATACAGTTCACTTGTATCTGCTTCACAAGGTACGTTAGAAGTTGATGGTAAGAGCATTAACGTTGATATCGGTCAATTAGGTCGTATTACTTACGTTGCTCAGTCTTTTGACTTAAAACATGCTTGGGTCTGGGATAACAACACTAAACAGTGGAAAGAATTAGGTGAAGAATACCTAAAACCTGTTAAAGAAGTGATCCGTATGGCGCGTAAGCAAGCGACATTAGAACTTGTTAAACTACCAATTTTTGGCGCGGAGTAATCAATAATGAAGAAACTATTTAAAGGTTTTGCTGTTGCAGCAGTACTAACTGTTTCTGCAGGTACCGCGCTTAATGCACATGCAAATACTGATGCTTTAGATAAAATTCTTGAGCAAGTAAAGCAAGAGCGTATATCTGAAGGTAAAATCAATAAGCAACGTGAGCAAGAGTTCTTATCAGAACGTGCTGACAAGCAATCATTACTTAACAAAGCTAAAAGCCAACTTGCTACTGAGAAATCACGTGGTGAGAGCTTAGCTAAGCAATATGCACAAAACGAAAATACCTTAGCTGAAAAAGAAGCAGCTCTACAAAGTGCTCAAGGTACTTTGGGTGAGATGTTTGGTGTTGTACGTCGTGCAGCTCAAGACGCTATCGGTTCTATCGAAGCATCTTTAGTTAGTGCTGAAAAACCAGGTCGTGCTGAAATATTACGTTCATTAGCAGCTGCTAAAGAACTACCAACAGTTCGTGAGTTAGAAGAACTTTGGATTTCACTTCAAACTGAAATGACAGAATCAGCTAAAGTTTCAACTTTTGAAACTGAAGTTGCTGGTCTTGACGGTAACCCGTCAATGAAAAAAGTAACTCGTATTGGTAACTTTAACTTAGTTACAGATGATGGTTACTTAATTTATTCACCAGAAACTAAGTCTATTCAACCTCTAGGTAAACAACCAGATGGTTACATTTTAGACGGTATCACGGCTCTTGAAAATACTTCATCAGATAACTACGCTGGTGTTTTCATTGACCCGACTCGTGGCGCTATCTTACGTATCAACACTCAAAAAGCGACCCTTATGGAATACTTCCATCAAGGTGGCGTAGTTGGTTATATCATTACAGCTTTACTAGCTTTAGGTATGCTAATTACTCTAATTCGTTTTGTTGACCTTACACTTACTACAGGTAAGATTAAGAGCCAACTTAAAAATGTTGCTACACCGAATACAAATAACCCATTGGGTCGTATTCTTAAAGTGTACCATGACAACAAGAAACAAGATGTTGAAAACCTTGAGCTTAAACTTGATGAAGCAATTTTACGTGAAACACCACGCATCGAAGCTGGTATCAATATAATTAAGATTCTTGCTGCAATCGCACCATTACTAGGTCTACTAGGTACAGTAATCGGTATGATCTTAACGTTCCAAACAATCACATTGTTCGGTACGGGTGATCCGAAGATCATGGCAGGTAACATCTCTCTAGCACTTGTAACTACAGCGCTAGGTCTAATTGCTGCATTACCACTTATTCTACTTCATGCTCTTGTAGCTGGTCGTAGTAAGTCGGTATTACACATCCTTGATGAGCAAAGCGCGGGTATCGTTGCTAGCCACGCGGAGAAGGAGAAAGCCTAATGCTAGTCCTGATGGAGATATGGGAATCTATCAGGGATTTTGTTGGCACAGGCGGCCAGGTTTTATACGTGGTCGCGATAGCACTCTTTCTAATGTGGGTTTTAATGATTGAGCGCTATTGGTTCTTACTTGCAGAGTTTCCTCGCACAGCGAAAGAAATTGTAGCAAAGTGGGATGCCCGCCAAGACACTACGTCTTGGTACGCACACAGAATCCGTGAAGCATGGATTTCTGAAGCGTCTGAAAAATTAGATCAGCGTATGTTGTTGATTAAAACATTAGTAGCTGTTTGTCCTTTAATAGGCTTACTTGGTACTGTTACTGGTATGATTTCGGTTTTCGAAACCATGGCTAGTCAAGGTACGGGTAATGCACGTTTAATGGCATCAGGTATTTCAATGGCAACAATCCCAACAATGGCTGGAATGGTTGCGGCACTATCTGGAGTATTCTTTAGCTCACGTCTTGAGACAAAAGCTAAAATGGTGAAAGCCAAACTTGTAGATAGCATGCCTCATCACTAGAGAGAGAATTAAATATGGCACGTAAACAACGTTTTCGTGAAGAAGAAGAAGCAGCGGTCGATATGACGCCGATGCTTGACATCGTATTTATCATGCTTATTTTCTTTATCGTAACTACATCGTTCGTTAAAGAGGCTGGTATCGAGGTCAATAAACCAAAAGCTGCCCAAGCTACTAAGCAAAAAAATGCTAACATTTTTATTGCTATTCGTAGTAACGGCGAAATCTGGGTTGATAAACAACAAATTGATGTTGAGCGTATTTCAGCAAAAATCGAAAGTTTATTAGCAGAACAACCTACTGAAGTTGTGATTATACAAGCTGATAAAGAAGCTAAACACGGCACAGTGGTTAAAGTTATGGACCAGATTAAAGCGACGGGTGATAACCTTAGAATTTCAATAGCTGGAGATCAGTAATGATTCGTTTTCTGTTTTCACTGATTGCAGGTGGGGCAGTTACTTTCGGCTTGTTCTACTTCATGGCCTTCCTCATCTCTGGTGGGGCTGACCGTAATACGGAACAAAAAGAGCAGATCATAGTCGAAATAATGACGAATCCGCCTGAATCTAAGGTGCAGGAGAGGAAGCGTGTACCGCCTCCTCCTCCACCACCGCCAAAGCAGCCGCCTAAACCGCAGCCGCCACAGCCGGAAAATAATAATCCAAACCCTGGTGCTATGTCATTTAATATGGGAAGCATTGATGTTGGTAGTTCGGCAGGTGGACTAAGTGGTCCTGGTGCATTTGGACGAGATGGTGATGCGACACCAATCGTTCGTATAGAACCAAAATATCCAACGCAAGCAGCACGTGATGGTAAAGAAGGTTGGGTTCAACTTTCATTCACAATTGATGAGTTAGGTGGCGTGACCGACGTTGAAGTAATCGACGCAGATCCAAAACGTATCTTTGACCGTGAAGCTAAACGAGCATTGCGTAAGTGGAAGTACCGTCCTAAAATTATTGACGGAAAACCACAAATACAACCAGGTTTACAAGTTCAATTAGACTTTAAACTTAACCAAGGCAATTAAGGAGGCGAGTAATGAGAAATTTTTCTAAAGTAACTGCTCTTGCAATTCTTATGTCTGTGTCGGGTGCAGTATTAACTACATCTGTTTTAGCGGCGCCAGATTACGCAAAGATTGAAGAGCGTAAAAAAGCAAAAACTAAAATCATGGGCGAGCGTACTGGTAAAAAAGTAATTAAAGCGTTTGATTTGTATGGTGAAGAAAAGGTTGAAGAAGCAATTGTTTTGCTTAGAGAAATTGAACCTTCAAATGACTTTGATAAAGCGACTGTAAATCGTTACTTAGGTAGCATGTACGCGCAAGTAGAAAAGTACGATGAAGCGATTCAATACACTAAGCTAGCAGTAGCTCCTGATGTTTTAAATTTCGCAGATCAAGAGCAATCACTTAAGCTATTAGGCGATTTACTTATTGGTACTCAAAAGTATCAAGAAGCTAAAAAAGCGTATGTAGCTTGGATTGACTTTACTGGTGATGAAGATCCGAAAGTTTATACGCGTATAGCGCAAGCTAACTACGAGTTAAAACAATTTCGTGATGTTTTTGAACCAGCAAACAAAGCAATATCGCTTCAAAAGGAGCCTAACAAGGCACCTTACCAATTAAAACTAGGTTCTTACTTTGAGCTTAAAGACTATAATAATATGGTCGAAGTTGGTGAAGAAATTGTTCGTGTTTGGCCTGATGATAAGAAAGCTTGGGTTAGTTTAGGTAAATATTACCTACAGACTGAAGACTACAAAAAAGGTCTTTCGACCATGGAAGTAGCTTACAAGCAAGGTTATTTTGACGCTGAAGTTGATTACAAAGTATTGTCTAACTTTTATTCTTTAAATGAAATTCCTTTTAAAGCGGCAGTAACGCTAGAAAAAGCAATTAAAGAAGATAAAGTTAAGCGTAATAAGCAAAATGTTAACGCAATTGCTAGTAATTACCATCGCTCAAAAGATCTAGAAAAAGCTGCTAAGTATTACGAAGAAGCTGCTAAATTTGATGAAGATGCTGAGCTTTACCGCAAAGCTGGTTCATTACTTTTACAATCTGAAAACTTTAGTGCTGCTGTTGTTCGTTTAAACAAAGCACTGGAATTAGGCTCTGATAAAAAGGGTACTATTTACTCAGATTTAGCTGAAGCGTATTACTACCAAGCTAAGTATAAGCAAGCATATGCTGCTATTACTAAAGCAATGGATGACCCTCGCACACGTAAGTTTGCAAAAGGTTGGGCAACGTACATTAAAGATAAAGCCGCTCGCAACGGTGTTAAAATTTAACTTTAATTTGCTTTAGCATCTTATAAAAAGCCCCTCTGGGGCTTTTTTTATTGGAATTAAATATGAACAGAACGCTGACTTTTTTATTGATATTATGTTTTCTTTTAACGGCTTGCTCAAAGCCGTCGCAGCCTTATAACTCATTCGAAGAGGCTCAAAGTGCATTAGAAGTTTTAAATTCTACTTTGGTACATAGAGGCAATATTTCTAAACAAAATTTAGACGCGCAGCAGTTTGCTTTTACTGATGCTTATTTAACTAAGCGACACGCTATTTATCAGCGTTTAATGGAAATGCAATTAACACAATCACAAGTTGAGCAAGTTAACTATATGGTGATTGCAGAGCGCTTTCCAGAACGTTACTTTTCTTGGCCAGCCCAAATCAACGTATTAGAGAATATGCTTGCATTAGATAGCTCTGAGGAAGGGTTGGTAAAAATTAATAATTGGCTTAAATTTACTCAAAATCAATTAGACAGCGCTAAACAAAGTAATTTAAAATTAAACAAGACTGAACTTGCTCTCTTGCAGGTCTATATTTCTGATGCCATAAATAATGAAAACACACCTGAAGACTTACAATTAGAATTAACAATACTTGATGATTATTTAACTCAATATAAACCCAGAGGCAGCGCTGGTTTACGAGGTCTTGCGAATGGTAGTGAGTGGTATCAGAGTAAATTAAATTACTTTAGTGGAGCTATTCACTCACCACTTGAATGGGTTACTCTGTTAGATCAACAAATAAAGATGTTAGAAAAAGCACCATTTAGCTTTGAGTTGCAAACATCTCACGAACATTCATTTTTGGTGCAATTTTTAGAAGACCAAAAACCAGTAAAAGGACTGGATTGGTTAACTGGATTTACAATACTCCCCGTAATGGCAAATGAAAATTCGCTTTCTGTTGCTGATAGAACACTAATGCTAGCATTGATGGAAACAGATGTGGGTATTCATTATCATGCTTGGACTATTCCACAAGCAAGAGTTAACTTAATGAAGCGGTTGAAGATAAATGAGAAAGACGCTCAATATTTAGTCGACGATATTATTCTCTATCCGGCCCAAATATTTAGTTTTGTTCAGCAAATACTGTAATTAAATTATTTAGTGCGCTTATTGCGCGCACTTTTTACATCGTTGCGTTGCAGGGTCTAGCTCAAGTTGCTCCTTGGATATTTCCTCTTCGCAATCACAACAATAGCCATATTGACCAATTTCTATTTGGCTCACAGCAGCTTCTAACTTAGTCATTCGATTAATTAAAAGTTCATACTCAGGACCTAAATTTTCGGTTGCGTAATCTAACCATTCATTGGTTTGTGTTTTATTTAAAATCGTCATTAAATATTGGTGTGTTGGATAAACTGATTGCGACAGCATATTCAGTATTTTAGATTTTACTTGTGCTATTTCATCGTTTAATTTTTTTTGATGAGACATTATCAGTATAACCTTCTTCTATTGGTTTTATGTTATACCGATATTATGTATTTCGTTTTTGTTAGCCGTTATGATTTGAATCAAGTTGAGGTGCTTTGGCATACTTTTTTAGTACACTAGCCACGTCTTCTTTACTTTTTAATCGGCGTATTTCATCAAATAACTCTATTGCCTGAGGGTATTGACGCTTTAAATAACCTAACCATTGCTTTGTACGGGAAGCGAAATACTTTTCATCTTTAGCTGGATCTTGATGGATAGCTGAATGAATTAAATGGTAAATTATATGCTCCCATTGTAATTCATTATAAGACTCACCATTGACGTGTGCCTTAATTTTTTTAGCTAAATCAGGGTGAGATAACGCACCTCGACCTAACATTAAGTCGCTACAGCCGCTGCGTTTTTGACATAACATTGCGTCCTCTACCTGCCAAATTTCACCATTAGCAACTACCGCAATATTTTTACCTTTTATTATAGGTGGTATTTTCTCCCAATACGCTGGAGGGTTGTATCCATCTCGTTTAGTCCTTGCATGGATAGCAACGCTATTAGCACCTGCACTGACTACCGCATCGACTATTTCTTGGCTATTACTATCATCGTCAAAGCCAAGACGTATTTTTGCACTTACTTCATGCTGGTCATCTACGGCGTCTCTAACTGCTTTTATTATTGAATACATGTGTTCAGGATCTTTAAGCAATACAGCACCACCTCTGCTCCTGTTAACTGTTTTTGCAGGGCAACCAAAGTTAAGATCAATACCGTGAGAGCCTAAATTAATTGCTTTAACTGCATTTTCAGCCAAAACATCAGCAACTTGACCTAATAATTGTATGCGAACAGGCGTGCCAGCACGTGTAAATCCATTATTGGCTAGCTCGGGGCAATAGCGATGGAATACTTTATCAGGTAAGCATGCTTCAACGACTCTTACAAACTCAGTTACGCATAAATCAAACCCACCAATATCAGTAAGTAATTGGCGCATTTTAAAATCAACAACACCTTCCATAGGCGCTAAAACAAGTTTCATAAAGAGATTAATTCTTTGGAAAAAGTGGACGCACAGTTTACCTGTAAATATCACATTGATAAATCCGTAATTATCATCCACATTTTCTTTAAAAAACGAAAAGTAAATAATATTGAAAATAAATGAAAGTTTTTGTTCTTGATCTGGTCTACTTAACTATACAAACAATATACGAATGTAAAATATATTCGTAATTGGCATAAAATCACAACACTTGAGTTAAGAGAGCCACTAAATGAATACAATTAAAAAAAATACAATCGCGTTAACTTTAGGTGCAGTCGTTATTGGCTCTGCAGGTTTTGTATCAGCTGATGCACAAGCTAACCCATTTGAGTTTCAACAATTAGTCACTGGTTACCAATTAGACGCAACCGAAGGTAAGTGCGGCGAAGGCAAATGTGGTGGCGATGCAAAAGACGCCAAAGACATGAAAGCTAAAGCTGAAGGTAAGTGCGGCGAAGGCAAATGTGGTGGCGATGCAAAAGATACCAAAGACATGAAAGCCAAAACTGAAGGTAAGTGCGGCGAAGGTAAATGTGGCGGCGACGCAAAAGATGCTAAAGGCATGAAAGCAAAAGCTGAAGGCAAGTGCGGTGAAGGTAAATGTGGCGGCGACGCAA
This sequence comes from Pseudoalteromonas sp. TB64, assembly GCF_000498095.1. GTDB lineage: Bacteria > Pseudomonadota > Gammaproteobacteria > Enterobacterales > Alteromonadaceae > Pseudoalteromonas. Next base: position 22,962 of record NZ_AUTQ01000168.1, on the reverse strand, counting down.
AAGATACCAAAGACATGAAAGCCAAAACAGAAGGTAAGTGCGGCGGCGACGCAAAAGATACCAAAGGCATGAAAGCTAAAACTGAAGGTAAGTGCGGTGAAGGTAAATGTGGCGGTCGTTAATTTATTAGTTTAAATAAGTTATGCTAAAGGGACCTTATGGTCCTTTTTTGTTATGTTAGAGGTGTGTATGGCACAGTATAAAAGCACAAATTTTGGAATGGTGGGTCTTGGTCTACGCCGAGAAATGCTTGATGAATTACTCGAGCATGTACCTAAACAAATTGATTTTTTAGAAGTTGCTCCAGAGAATTGGTTAAAGTTAGGTGGACGTTTTAAAAAGCAGTTTAAAACATTAACAGACGCAAATAACTTTATTTGCCATGGTTTGTCACTCTCAATTGGCTCGCCCGAACCATTAGATATAAAATTTATTAAATCGTTAAAAGTTTTTTTTGATGAGCACAATATAAAAATTTTTAGTGAGCACTTAAGTTATTGCTCGGGAACTGGACACATGTACGATTTAATGCCAATTCCATTTACACAAGATGCTATTGCACACGTTGTGCCGCGTATAAAGCAGGTTCAAGATATACTTGAGCGTCAAATCGCGATAGAAAACGTGTCTTACTATGGCGCCCCTGGGCAGCAATTATCAGAGCTTGAATTTACAAACACCATTTTAGAGCAAGCTGATTGTAAACTTTTACTTGATGTGAATAATATTTATGTAAACTCAATAAATCATAGCTATAACGCGCAAGAGTTTTTAACAAACTTACCTTCAAATCGTATCGCTTACGGGCACGTTGCCGGTCATTACAACGAAGCGGATGACTTAATAGTAGATACACACGGAGCCGATGTAATTGACCCTGTATGGCAACTACTTGATAGGGCATATGAGGTGCATGGTGTATTTCCTACATTGCTTGAACGTGATTTTAATATTCCTACTATGAACGTGCTTACAAAAGAGTTAGATATAATTCATGAGTTACAATCTAAGTACCTTGATTCAACACTTATAAAGCAGAGTGCTTAGCTATGGGCTTTATTGAAATACAAAACGAATTTATGGCGCATATTCGTAAACCCGCTATTAATAAAAAACCTAACGATATTGAAGATAGGCGAATGGCTATTTATCGAGATCTCTTTTTTAATAATATTGAAGGTTTTGTATCATCAGGTTTTCCGGTGTTAAAAACGTTATATACCGATAAACAATGGAATGTACTCGTGCGCCAGTTTTTTAGTGAATATGATTGCCATTCACCGTACTTTTTAGATATAGCAGGTGAGTTTATTAATTACTTATCAAGTAATTATAAAATGAAAAAATACGATCCTGTATTTATGCTCGAAATTGCTCACTATGAATGGGTAGAACTCGACGTATCTATAGCGATGCAAAATGAACTCGAAAAAAGATTAAAAAATACAGATATAACGAGTGCGTCACTTTGTTTATCGAGCTTGGTTCGTAATTTAAGTTACCAATTCCCAGTACAAAATATAAGTACTAGCTATAAGCCCACAGAGCCATCACCTCAGCCTAATTACTTTGTTGTATATCGTGATGAGGATGATGACGTTCAATTTTTGGCAACAAATGCGATGACTGCTTTGTTATTATCAATTATTGAGGCAAGTGAAGGCTCGACATTTGACGAAGTTTGCCAGCAGGTGTTAACTCATGCACCACAATTTAATGCAGAGCAAATTGCTCAAGGCGCATTGGTTACCCTCAGTGCAATGGCGGAACGTGGTGTAATTGTGACAAAAAATCAAGATTAAGGTCTTTATTGATGATTTTACATCGTCTATTATGGCAGCCTTATTTGCCGTGCTTAATAAAAGGTTGTACTAATGTCAGATGATAAAGACTTTAAAGATCCGTTCAACGCGACTTACTTTCTTGCATTTTTAGCTGTATTTGCAGGAATTGGTTGTTTAAATGCAATTTTAGGCTGGATCACTAGCTTAACTTAAATGCATAGCGTTTATTAAGGCTGTTGTTTTACTTCAGCCTTGAATTACTTTATTTTTAATTATCCTATATAGATCGTGTTGACCTTTCAGGATTGAAACTTATTCAATCTAGAGGCGTTTTAATTACGGCGCGTGATTTATAACTTAATAGTTTTGATAACTACTGCAGCGTTACGCTAATAACTTACACCCTTGTAAGAATAAGTAAAAACAAAGCAAAGCTTCCGCGTCTTGCCTAAACCCCTTACGTATATTCACATATTCAACAAAGAGTAAATTGCGCCTAGGAAGAACCCAATGGCAGTACATGTTATACCTTTAAACTGTGTTGTTGTGTAATTATAAGAATAATCAGACCATATAAGCTCAGTATGTCTAAAACAAACCAACTGCTTAAATTCAATTTCCAAAGATAAATACGCCCATACTTAATACTTCTTTTTAAATAACGTCAAACTCGCATTTAAAGGTCACTTAAGGTTATAATCACCTGCTTTGTAATATAAACAATTGAGCAGTTAAAATTATGACTCAAGTAACACCAGCAATTATCAAAAACAGCATAACTACAATTGCTGATTATCCAAAGCCGGGCATCATGTTTCGCGATGTAACCACTTTAATGGCAAATCCAGAAGCATTTAAAGCTACCATTGACGCTTTTATCGCTGAATATAAAGATCAAGGGTTTACTAAAATAATTGGTACAGAATCACGTGGCTTTATTTTTGGTGCTCCACTGTCTTACGCGCTAGGCATTCCATTTATTCCAGTACGTAAACCAGGTAAGTTACCGCGCGAAGTTATTCGTCAAGATTACTTACTTGAGTACGGTGAAGACACGCTAGAGCTGCATGTTGATGCGATCGTACCTGGCGATAAAGTATTATTAGTTGATGACTTATTAGCAACTGGCGGCACAATCGAAGCCACAGCTAAATTAGTTCATAAACTAGGTGGCGAAGCCACTGATGCTGCATTTGTTGTATCATTACCAGGACTTGGTGGCGAGCAGCGCATCAAAAAAATGGGTATTAAAATCCTAAAATTGGTTGAATTCGAAGGCGAGTAATCGATGAGTTATCAGGTTCTAGCGAGAAAATGGCGTCCTCAAACCTTTCATGAATTGGTTGGGCAGTCTCATGTTAAGCAAGCGCTTGTAAATGCGCTTACACAAAATAGACTGCATCACGCTTATTTATTCACTGGAACCCGCGGTGTGGGTAAAACGACCATTGCGCGTATTTTTGCTAAAAGCTTAAATTGCGACGAAGGTATATCTGCAAATCCGTGTGGTCAATGTAGCAGCTGTTTAGATATAGAAGCAGGGCGCTACATTGATTTACTCGAAATAGATGCGGCTTCTCGTACAAAAGTAGAAGACACCCGTGAAATACTCGATAACGTTCAATATGCGCCAACGCGCGGACGTTATAAAGTGTACCTAATCGATGAAGTTCACATGCTTTCTAAGCACAGCTTTAATGCGCTTTTAAAAACGCTTGAAGAGCCACCAGAGCATGTGAAATTTTTATTAGCGACTACCGATCCTCAAAAATTACCAGTCACTATTTTATCTCGCTGTTTGCAATTTAATTTAAACGCCTTATCGCAAAGTGAAATTAAAACACAGCTTGAACATGTACTTACGCAAGAGCAGCTTAACTATGACAATGATGCGCTTAGTATTATTGCAAAAGCCGCTGATGGTAGTATGCGTGACGCACTTAGCCTAACCGACCAAGCTATAGCGCAAACAAATGGTGATATTAATAATCAAGCAGTACAAACAATGCTTGGTTTGATGGATACACATTATAGCCAAAGCTTATTAGCTGCATTACTTGCACAAGATGGCGTTGCGCTAATGAGTGAAGTGGCAAATGTAGCGAGCCGAAATCCAAACTATATTGCTTTGCTTGATGATTTAATTGCATTGACGCATTTAACACAATTAAGCCAATTAGTACCAGAAGCCGCTGCGCTTGATGAAACGAATGCTGACTATATCGCGCATGTTGCACAGCATACTAATCCTCAACAAATTCAAGTTTATTACCAGTTATTATTAAATGGTAAAAAAGACTTACAATGGGCACCAGAGCCTCGTTTAGGTTTTGAGATGATAATGCTAAGATTATTAGCGTTTGAGTCTGCTGGTACACAAAGCCAGCAGTCTGAGCCAGTCTCGGGAGCTAAGCCAGTACAAAGTAATGCAGGTCGAGCCGATGCGTTACGCGATATATTGAATAAGAATAAATCAGCGAAGAAAAACTCTGAAGAACAACCAATACAACAGTTAGAACAACGTTCAACACAAAATCCAATACAAAAAAGTAGTCCTGTCGAAGAAAAACACACAGAGCAACTTAGCGCTATTGAAGATAATAAAAAAAGTGTAGAAAGTAATACTCAAGCTAATAATCACGAACTTGAGTCCGAAGTTAAAAATTCTCCAGTAACATTAACGCAATCAGGTGATTCTCAACACACTGCCAATGATAATGAGCGTCAAGTTAATAAAGTAACCGACGAGCAAGCGCAGCGCGAAAGTGAAGACGAAGCGTACATGCAACACAGTGATGTGGAGCAAACACTAGTTGCACAGTTTGATGATGTAATGAATAGCGCGGTTGACCAAGGGTTTAACTCTGTAAATCATTCACATAATAATGCTGAAAACAATTCAGAACCGAGCACCCCGGTTATACAACAAGACCAAGACAGTGCTGCAAATGCCTCTATTGTAGAGCGAGAAGCACAAGCTCAGTCGGCTATTGCACGTATTTTACGTGATAGAAATATATCAGGGGCGGGAACGCTTTCTAGTGCAAACAAGCGTGATACACAAAGCACAAACAGTAATACGAGTACCAATAAAAGTAATCCGGTAGTAAGTGATACTAATACTGGAAATAGGCACACTAACGTAAATAAAGTGCCTAGCGAAAATTCGACTGCCGCTACTACTTTTGATAACAGTAATGCTTTGGCTAATAACAATACTGGTGCAGATGGTTTTAATGCATCATCAAATGGTACAAAATTAGACAACACACATATTGCACCAAGTCATTCAGATAACCCGCCACCGTGGGCTACGGATATGACAGGTGAGAGNGGGAGCCATACACAAACGCAAGAGCCAATACAGCAAAGGCCTGAGCGAAAAATCGACTTTAGAGAAAAACACCAAACGATTACCGAAAACTTAGCGCCGGAGTTACTTGAGCAAATAAATCCTCAAAAAGTACCTGAGGTTGCTCCTCAAGAGCCTAGTATTCCTACGCCAGATGATTTTCAAAGTCCTATAAGTGAAATAAGATTTGCGCATCAACAAGACGAGTGGGCATATTTAATTAAACGAATGGGACTGGGTGGTCGTATGCGTCAATTTGCATTACATTCAATTTTTACCAAACAAGGTAACAATTTACATATTGATGTAGACGAATCTCAAAAGCATTTAGATACACCAGTGCTACGTCAAAAGCTCGATGCTGCATTATCAAGTATTTATGAGCATAACGTCTCACTTAGTATTAATTTTGCTAAAGGCGTAATTGACTCTCCTTACCTTATTCAGCAAAAAATTGATGTAGGTCGTCATCAACAAGCAATAGATGTGATCACTTCGGATAGTAACATAGTACAATTTCAACAAATATTTAGCGCCGAAATCGACGAAAATAGTATTCAGGCATTGTAATTCCTTACAATAGCCCCTATGTTCATGTTAATTAATGTATTAAAAAAGAAAGAGAGAAAGTTATGTTTAAAGGTGGAATGGGCAACATGATGAAGCAAGCGCAGCAAATGCAAGATCGCATGCAAAAAGCCCAAGACGAAATCGCAACTTTAGAAGTTGTTGGTGAAGCCGGTGCCGGTTTAGTTAAAGTAACTATGCTTGGTAACCACAACGTACGCCGTGTTGAAATTGACGCAAGTTTAATGGAAGACGACAAAGACATGATTGAAGACTTACTTGCAGCAGCTTGTAACGACGCTGTACGCCGTGTAGCAGACGAAACACAAGAGCGTATGGGTAAAGTAACTGGCGGTATGCAACTACCACCAGGTATGAAAATGCCGTTTTAAGTAAATAATGCAACTTTCAGATAGCCTAACCCAGCTTATAGAAGCGCTTCGTTGCCAGCCTGGTATTGGTCCTAAATCGGCGCAACGTATTGCCTTTCATTTATTAGAGCGCGACCGTAAAGGCGGCACTCAGTTGGGTAATGCACTTACCAAAGCAATGACGGCTGTTGGTCATTGTCAGTCTTGTCGTACTTTTTGCGAACAAGCGCAATGTGATATTTGTTTAAGTACAAAACGCCAAGACAGCGGTATATTGTGTGTTGTTGAATCGCCAAGTGACGTACTTGCGATTGAGCAAACGGGTCAATACTTAGGTTTATACTTTGTATTAATGGGGCATTTATCGCCGATTGATGGTATAGGTCCTAAAGAAATTGGTCTTGATGTACTTGATAAAAAATTATCACAAGGCGGTATAAACGAAGTGATTTTAGCAACCAACCCGACGGTTGAAGGTGAAACCACTGCACATTATATTGCTCAACTTTGCCATAAATACAAAGTAGGCGCTTCGCGTATCGCCCACGGAATACCTGTTGGTGGCGAACTTGATTTAGTTGATGGCACTACTCTCATGCATGCCTTTAGTGGTAGAAGAGCGGTTACCGAAAGCTAATTTAAAAGAGCTATTTGATAATAATTTTAAAAGCCCACACAATTTAAATTGTATGGGCTTTTTTGTTTTTAAACGAATGTATTGTTTTGTTATTCGTAATTTATTTATGAACTGTGTATTCTACGTTATGTATCTAATTGGTAAGGAATGCAATGCAAGATAATAAACAACAATATCAGGGATCTTTGCTTACTAGTAAGCGTTTTTTTCCGCTTTTTATTACGCAGTTTTTTTCGGCAATAAACGATAATATTTACAAGCAATCAGTACTTATTTTATTAATATTTCAAGCCGCGAATGTTGCTGATGGTGCTTTTTATTCTAATTTAGCAGCAGGCTTATTTATTCTTCCTTTCTTTTTATTTTCGGGAATGGCAGGTCAACTTGCAGAAAAAACCGAAAAATCTAAACTGATTAGAATCGTAAAACTGTGTGAAATACCAATTATGGCAATTGGTGTTGTGTCTATTTTAACTCAATATGTTTGGTTGATGTTAGCCACTGTATTTTTAATGGGATTGCAAAGTACATTTTTTGGTCCATTAAAATACTCTATTTTACCCCAACACGTAGCGCCAAATGAACTGACAAAAGCGAATGGTTTAGTTGAATCAGGTACATTTGTTGCGATACTAATCGGGACTATTTTTGGTACTTATTATATAACACAATCAACGGGTCCCATTTTTATAAGTATTGCAGTGCTAGTGTTAGCTGTTATAGGTTATGCGAGTAGCCGATATATTCCAATTAGTGAAGCGAACGACCCTAATTTAACATTTACTTATAATATTTTTTCATCCACAAAAAGTGTGTTTAAAGCACTTAATTCGCAAACCGAGTCGGTAGGTAAATCTGTTCTTGGTATTAGTTGGTTTTGGTTGATTGGTGCAATAATTTTAACTACTTTACCAAGCTATGTGAAACATGTGATGGGAGGCAATGAACTGGTTGTAACCAGCGCATTAGTTGTTTTTTCACTTAGCATTGCAATTGGTTCCTTATTGTGTGAAAAACTATCTCGTTCACGTATAGAGTTAGGTATTGTGCCTTTTGGTGCTATTTTAATTACCTTGTTTTTATACTTACTGAGCCAAGAGCCCGCTATTAGTGCATATACAAATCAAAGTAATGAATTGTTAACTCTTGAACAAGTGCTAAAAACAGGCGATATGTTGTGGCATTTTGTATGGATGGCAGGCATTGGTATTGGCTCTGGTTTTTATACTGTACCGCTGTATGCGCTTATTCAACAGCGCACTGAAGAATCTAGTCGCTCACGAGTTATAGCCGCTAACAATGTCTTAAATGCGTTGTTTATGGTGGGCAGTGCTATTTTAAGCATTGTTACGTTGTCTATTTTAAAGTGGAGTATTTCAGAACTTCTGTTGTTACTTGCTGGTTTAAATCTACTTATCTCTATTTATATCTATACAAAAGTCCCTGAGTTCTTTTTACGTTTTGTTATTTATATTTTGGCTATTTGTATGTACAGAGTGCGCACAAAAGGGGAGAGTAATATTCCGGATGAAGGCGCTGCTGTTGTTGTGTGTAATCATGTCAGTTTTGTCGATTGGATGTTTATTTTAGCTACATCACCAAGACCAATCCGATTTATGGTATTTGCCCCTATTTATTATTCGCCCGCTTTGCATTGGTTATTTAAAATGGCTAAGGCTATTCCAATTAACAGTGAGAAAACCAATCCAGAAGCGTTTAAAAAAGCGTTTGATGAAGTTGCAACAGCACTTGATAAAGGCGAGCTTGTTGGTATTTTCCCTGAAGGAAAGCTAACAAGTGATGGCTCAGTGGATATTTTTCGCCGTGGAATAGAGCGCATTATTGAGCGCTCCCACGTGCCAGTTGTTCCTGTGCATTTAGGTGGTTTGTGGGGCAGTATGTTTAGCCGAAAAGCTAAGTGGCAATTACCACGATTAAAATGGTCTTTAGTGTCGGTTACTGTAGGTGAAGTTATTGCTGCTGACAAAGTGACTGCTGACGGTTTACGCGAGCAGGTGTTAGCTTTAAAAGCGCTTCACTCTAAAGGTATTGATTAACTTAATGATTACTTCTGCATCTGACACGCACTTAATAAAGCACGTTATTATCGATAACTTTGTAGCGCCTAAATGCGATGAGTTTATTGAAATATTATACCAAGATGACGATATTTTACTTATTAATAAACCCAGTGGATTATTAAGCTTGTCGGGTAAAAATCCTCTTAACTGGGACTCAGTACATTACCGTTTAGTAAATGGTCAAAAGAGGTTAACAGCCGCTTTTCCTGAGGCAAAGTTACCNCGGCTAGATTTGGGTACATCTGGTATTATGATTGTAGGGCTAAACGCCGTAGCGTCTAAACATCTTAACAAACAGTTTCAGGTGCGTACTATTCAAAAGCGCTATGTAGCCATGGTTGAAGGGTGCTTGGCTGTTAGTGAGGGACAAATTACTGCGCCAATAGCGAAAGATAAACTGCTTTTTCCGCGCGTTAAAATTTGTCAATCAACAGGTAAAACAGCAGTGAGTGAATATAAAGTCCTTGAGCGGCTTAATCACCCATTTAGAACGTTAGTGCAATTTACGCCTGTTACCGGTCGTACTCATCAATTGAGAATACACAGCCAGTTTATAGGCCATCCTATTTTAGGATGCGATTTGTATAAAAGTGAACAAAGTGAAAATATGGCAGGGCGTTTACAATTACACGCGAGCGATTTATATTTTGAGCACCCAACAAGTGGTGAAAGGGTTCATATTAATTGCCCGCACTCATTTTAGATAAACGTGTTGCTGTGCTTTTTTCGTTTCACCTTTTTTTAATTTTTCCCTTGAAGTTCTAACACCTCACCCCATATTAAGTGCATAACGCAGACACTTTGCAAATTGGAGATATATAAATGACTGCAGCACAAAAAGAAACATTAGGCTTTCAAACAGAAGTAAAACAATTATTAAACTTAATGATCCATTCTCTTTATTCAAATAAAGAAATCTTTTTACGCGAGCTTGTGTCAAACGCATCAGACGCAGCAGACAAGTTACGCTTTTTAGCGCTATCTCAAGGCGACCTTTATCAAGGTGATGCAGACTTACGTGTACGTATTAGTGCAGATAAAGAAGCAAATACAATTACCATTTCTGATAATGGTATTGGTATGACTCGTGATGAAGTAATTAGCTCGCTAGGTACTATTGCAAAGTCAGGTACTGCTGAGTTTTTCAAAAACTTAACAGGGGATCAAAGTAAAGATTCACAATTAATTGGTCAATTTGGTGTTGGTTTTTACTCAGCATTTATTGTTGCCGATTTAGTGACTGTTCGTACACGTAAAGCGGGTGAAACAACTGCTTACGAGTGGGAATCTCAAGGTGAAGGCGAATATACACTTCAAGAAATTGAAAAAGAAAGCCGTGGTACCGAGATCACTTTACATCTTCGTGATGAAGAAAAAGAATTTTCTGACGATTACCGCTTACGTGGCATTGTTACTAAATACTCAGACCATATTTCAACACCAGTACAAATGTTTAAAGCAGAAGTACCAGAGTCTGAAGGCGAAGATGGCGAAAAAATCGCTGCAGTACCCGGTGAGTGGGAAAGCATTAACCGCGCAACTGCATTGTGGACACGTGATAAGTCAGAGCTTTCTGATGACGAATACAAAGAGTTTTACAAGCACGTAAGCCACGATTGGGAAGATCCACTTAGCTGGGCACATAATAAGGTTGAAGGTAAAACTGAATACACTAGCCTTTTATACATCCCTAAAAAAGCACCTTTCGATTTATGGAACCGTGAACGTCAAAGTGGTTTAAAACTTTACGTACAACGTGTATTTGTAATGGATGATGCTGAGCAGTTTATGCCAAGCTACCTTCGCTTTGTAAAAGGTTTATTAGATTCAAACGATTTACCGTTAAACGTATCTCGCGAAATTCTACAAGATAACAAAGTAACGCAAGCTATTCGTAAAGGGTGTACATCGCGCATTATTAAAATGCTTGAGCGTATGGCTAAAAACAAAGCTGACGATTACCAAGTATTTTGGAACGAGTTTGGTCAAGTAATGAAAGAAGGCCCAGCTGAAGATGCAGCAAACAAAGAAGCTGTTTGTAAGTTATTACGCTTTTCTTCTACTCATACTGATTCAGAAACGCAAGATGTGTCGCTTGAGCAATATGTTGAGCGTATGAACGAAGGCCAAGACAAAATTTACTACGTTGTTGCTGATACATTTACCTCTGCGAAAAACTCACCACATTTAGAGATTTTCCGCAAAAAAGGTATTGAAGTATTATTGTTAAGTGACCGTGTTGATGAGTGGATGATGAGCCACTTAACTGAATTTGCTGATAAGCAACTGCAGTCAATTACACGTGGTGATTTAGATTTAGGTAAGCTGGACGACGAAGAGACTAAAAAAGCGCAAGAAGAGTCTGAAAAAGAGATGGCTGGGCTTGTTGAACGTATTAAAACAGCACTAGGTGATGACGTTAAAGAAGTACGCTTTACGCACCGCTTAACAGACTCTCCAGCATGTGTTGTAAGCGACGACAACGACATGAGCTCACAAATGCAAAAGCTAATGGAATCTGTTGGTCAAGCAGCCCCTGAAGCGAAACCTGTGTTTGAGCTAAACCCAGAACACCAACTTGTTAAGCATTTAAATGACGAGCAAGACGAAGATAAGTTTTCACAGTGGTCACATGTTTTACTAGACCAAGCATTACTTGCAGAGCGCGGTACACTTAAAGATCCAACTGGATTTGTTACTCGCTTAAACAAGCTTATGCTTGAACTAAGCAAGTAGTCAGTTAGCTATTTATTTAGTTAATAAAAGTATAAATTATATGCTTTAAATAAAAGGGAACGTATGTTCCCTTTTTTAATGCGCTGTAAATGCATCAACGACTCATCAATTAGTATAAGTTGCTTGAGTATCGGCGGCGCTTGTGGAAGAATTCAGGCTTTAAAATAAATATCCATACTAGGGGACAATAATATGCGCATTATTCTTTTGGGCGCTCCAGGTGCCGGTAAAGGTACTCAAGCTCAGTTTTTAATGGACAAATACGGTATTCCACAAATTTCTACTGGCGATATGTTACGTGCAGCAATTAAAGAAGGCACTCCATTAGGCTTAGAAGCAAAAAAAGTAATGGATGCTGGTCAACTAATTTCTGATGATATTATTATTGGTTTAGTAAAAGAACGTATTACTAAAGCGGATTGTGAGAAAGGCTTTTTACTTGATGGTTTCCCACGCACAATTCCTCAAGCCGATGCAATGAAAGAAAATGGCGTAGTGGTTGATCACGTTATTGAATTTGACGTTGCGGATGAAGTAATTGTTGAGCGTATGGGCGGACGTCGTGTTCATCCTGGTTCTGGTCGTGTTTACCACATTGTTTATAACCCGCCAAAAGTGGAAGGTAAAGACAACGAAACTGGAGATGACTTAATTGTTCGCGCTGACGATACTGAAGAAACAGTACGTAAACGTTTAGGTATTTACCACGAGCAAACTATGCCATTGGTTGATTATTACCAAGCAGAAGCTGCGGCTGGTAACACTCAATACCATAAATTAGATGGTACACAAGCTGTTGAAGCTGTTAGTTCACAACTTGGTGAGCTTTTAGGTTAATTACAAAAGCACATTAAAAAACCGCCAACTGGCGGTTTTTTGTTTTAAGGCTGTTTAGCATTACTTAATTAGCACTACTTGATCGGCATTACAGCGTTTTGAGTTTCTCGATTATGCTATCGTATTCTGGTTCAGTTGAAAGGCTAGCTACTAACTGTTTATAAACTACTTTATGGCTTTCATCTAAAATAAGCACAGCTCGCGTTAGTAAGCCCATATCTTTAATAATCAATCCATAGTTTTGACCAAAATCACGCCAAACAGAATCAGATAAAGTAATTACTTTGTCGATATTTTCGGCTTTGCAAAAACGTTTTTGAGCGAAAGGTAAATCAGCACTGATTGTTAACATTGCCACAGCGGGGAACTGTTTTGCCACTTTTTCGTTAAAATGCTTGGTTTGCAAGCTGCAAATGCCAGTATCTAAACTTGGAACAACACTAATTAAAATAGCTTGTCCTTTATAGTCATTAAGTGTAACTGGTGTAAACGCATCATTCACAACTTTAAAGTTAGGCGCGCTATCACCAACAGAAACACCTTTACCTAATAAAGTTATAGGTTTACCTTGGGCTGAGACTTTTCCTGCATCAAGTGTGTTTTCAGGGATATCGGATGCTACAGCCACAGAGCAAAATACACTCAAGGCAAAAGCTAATGAACGAAACATAAGGTATTTCCTTTTAAATTAACGCAATAGGCGGCAGTGTATTATACTGCGCCATAGTAACCAAGCGATTATGTAGTTCTAATGGAGTAGTTATTAGTTCTGTCATTTAAAAATTGTAACTGGGTTAAACTTTGATTAACATATAGTTATAAAGAATATCTTTAATAATAAAAATAAAATAAAACCAATATAACTTTGATATTTATAACTGGTTTAAAAATAGAGAGATAGTATGTCAACATCAGTACTAATATGTGATGATTCGAAATTAGCGAGGCGCCAGTTAGCCCGCTCTTTGCCTGACGATTGGGATATTAAAGTTGAGTTTGCGCTTGATGGTGTTGACTGTATTAGACAAATAAAATCAATCCAACCTGAGATCCTTTTCCTCGATTTAAATATGCCCGAAATGGATGGTTATGAAGTATTAATAGCTATGCAAGAGCAGGGACTTAATATACTTACCGTTGTAGTCTCTGGTGATATACAACCGAGTGCACACCAACGAGTGCTCGAACTCGGTGCAATCGATTTTATTCAAAAGCCTTGCTCGGCAGAAAAACTAGCAAACATAATTGAACACCATGGCATTAAAGATAAAGCTATGCGTGAGCGCCTTTCTCATTCATTAGGTGAGCAAGTTGACCCTGATGTACGTGATATATACCAAGAACTTACAAACGTGGCTATGGGGCAGGCAGGAGACTTACTCGCACGCTTGCTTAATGTATTTGTAAAACTCCCCATTCCGAATGTAAATATTTTAGAGGTGAGTGAACTTGATATGGCACTGCGCTCTATTGATAGTAATGCATCTACTTCGGGTGTTTGCCAAGGTTTTATTGGTGGTGGTGTATCGGGTGAGGCATTATTATTATTAAATGATTCTAGTTTTAAAGAAATTGCGTCTTTAATGAATTACGATGGTGAGCTAAACGATAAAGTTGAGCTTGAATTACTTATGGATATAAGTAACATTTTAATAGGGGCTATTTTAACGGGTCTTTCAAAGCAGCTTGATATGTCGTTTAGCCAAGGTCACCCCATAGTACTTGGTCAACATAGAGATGTATCCGAATTAGTAAGAGCGAATAAACCTCGATGGCAGCGAACGCTTGCTATTGAGATTAGCTACGGCATAGAAAATCACGATATAAATTGTGACCTTATGCTGTTATTTACTGAAGATTCACTTAAAACTTTGAAATACAAAGTTGCTTACCTATTAGAAGATTGAGTTATGGCTGCTGATTTAGAGATGACTGAGATCCATTGGTTAATGGATATGTTTAATACCGTCGATGTAGGTCTTGTGGTACTCGATAGGGACTATAAGGTATGTGTATGGAATGGTTTTATGGAAAACCATTCAGGACTATTACCAAGTGCGGTAAAAGATAAAGATTTATTTGATTTATTCCCTGCAATAGACGAAAAATGGTTTAGAAGTAAGTCTGAGTCAGTATTTGTATTAAAAAATCGTTCATTTACTATTTGGGAACAGCAACCTTATATATTTCGCTTTAAAAATTATCGCCCAATTACGGGTAAAGCAGATTATATGTATCAAAATGCTACTTTTATTCCTCTTACAAATACCATGGGTGAGGTTAGTCATATTTGCATTATTCTTTATGATGTAACCGATATTGCGGTTAATAAAAAAGAGCTAGAAGACTTAAATAAAAAGCTAGAACAAGTGAGTCAAACCGACAGCTTAACGCAATTGGCTAATAGAGGTCATTGGGAGAGTACGCTAAGACAGGAGTTTTTACGTACAAAACGCAGTGAAGGCTGCAGTACCTTACTCATTTTTGATATTGATCATTTTAAAAAAGTAAATGACGAATACGGTCATAGCTGTGGAGATGAGGCTTTACGTCATCTTTCAAAGTTATTACGCTCAGCGCTACGCGAAACCGATATGGCGGGACGTTACGGGGGCGAGGAATTTGTAATTACTTTACTTGATACAGATAAAGAAGGTGCGTCTATATTTGCAGAGCGTTTAAGGCAATTAATTGAATCAAAACCTGTTTTATATAAAGATCTTGAAATTAATATGACTGTAAGTATTGGCTTTGCCTGTTTTAGTAATGAATTTAAAGATCATGAACGTTGGATTGAGGCCGCTGATAAGGCGCTCTATTATTCTAAAAATAATGGTCGTAATAAAGTAACAGCTTACGATGATATTGAAGTGGTAAAATAAGTTTAAGTAAATACATTATTTTTCTACTGATTTGTGTCAAATACTTCTAAACGAGCCGTTATAACCCGTTAGCTTTTTCTGGCGATAATCAAATAACAAATTGCTTGTTTCTTCAACACTAAAAGTAACAACATAAATGTGCTTGTTACTATTCAATATTATCAATCTGTTGTATGGCGAGAGTCATCTTTTGGGCATTGACCAATTATTGAGACCTCATCAAAATTTGACTCTTGTTCTAGTTTTACCTTAAAGCCCCATAGTCTGTAAAGATGCTTAAGTACTTCTTCGTGCGAGTTTGCTAAAGGAATGTTGTTATGGGGTACATAGCGCAATGTAAGCGATCTATCCCCTCTAATATCAACATCATACACTTGAATGTTAGGCTCATGATTACTTAAGTTATACTGCGCTGAGAGTGCTTCTCTCACTGCTTTGTAGCCGTTGTCGTTATGTATTGCGCCAACTTCTAAATGGGGATTATTAGTGTGGTCAATAATGGTAAATAATTTAAAATCACGAATTAACTTAGGCGATAAAAATTGGCTAATAAAACTCTCATCTTTAAAGTTTTCCATTGCAAAATGCAGTGTATCTAGCCAATTACTGCCTGCATATTCAGGAAACCAGCGTTTATCTTCTTCAGTTGGGTGCTCACATATTCTGCGAATATCAACCATCATATTAAAGCCTAAAGCGTATGGGTTAATACCTGAATAATATTTACTGTTATAAGGTGGCTGATAAACTACGTTGGTATGGCTTTGTAAAAACTCTAACATGAAAGAGTCGGTGACTTTTCCCTCATCATATAAGTGATTAAGGATGGTGTAATGCCAAAAAGTTGCCCAGCCTTCGTTCATTACTTGAGTTTGTTTTTGTGGGTAAAAGTATTGCGAAATTTTACGAACAATACGTATCACTTCACGTTGCCAAGAGTCGAGTAATGGGGCATTTTTTTCAATAAAATACAAAATATTTTCTTGAGGTTCAGAAGGGAAATGGCGGACTTTCTTTTTGGTTTCTTGCTGTTGCTCAGGAATAGTTCGCCATAATTCGTTTACTTGCGATTGAAGGTAGTCTTCACGCTCTTGTTGGCGTTTTTGCTCTTCAAATAGCGATATTTGTTGTGGACGTTTGTAGCGATCGACTCCGTAATTCATTAATGCATGACATGAGTCGAGTAGAGCTTCTACTTGTGTAATACCGTGCTTTTCTTCACAGCGACTTATGTAGTTTTTAGCAAATACCAAGTAATCAATAATTGAGCCAGCATCGGTCCAGGTTTTAAATAAGTAATTACCTTTAAAAAATGAGTTATGTCCGTAACATGCATGCGCCATTACAAGCGCTTGCATAGGTAAGGTATTTTCTTCCATTAAGTACGCAATACAAGGGTCTGAATTTATCACTATTTCGTAAGCGAGACCCATTTGTCCGCGCTTATAATTTTGCTCTGTTTGGATAAACTTCTTACCGTAAGACCAATGACTATAGCCAATAGGCATACCAACGCTTGAATAAGCATCCATCATTTGCTCTGCGGTTATCACTTCAATTTGATTAGGATAGGAGTCTAACCTGTAGTGAGCTGCAACACGGGCAATTTCACTTTGATATTCATTTAATAAATCAAAGGTCCAATCTGGGCCATCACTCAATCGTTTATCTTTCATAATGTTACCTCGCTTTAGGCTATGCAGAGTTTTTCTGTTGACGACCTTTTTTAAATAGCTCCCTAAAAATTGGGTAAATATCTTCAACGCTTTGAATATGTTGTATGGCGAAATTATTATGGCTGTGTGTTATGGATTCATATTCGCGCCATAGGCTTTGATGAGCACGAGTGGTTATTTCAATATAAGCAAAATAACGTACTGCGCTTAAGAGCTTATTACGTAAAATTTCACCACACTGCGGGGTGTCGTCCGCCCAGTTATCGCCATCAGAGGCTTGTGCGGCGTATACATTCCACTCGTTTGCGTGGTAACGCTCTTTTATTATTTCGTTCATTAATTTAAGAGCACTTGAAACAATAGTGCCGCCAGTTTCTTGGGAATAAAAAAACTCTTGTTCGTCTACTTCTTTTGCTTGTGTGTGGTGGCGAATATAAACAACTTCTATATCTTTATAGCTGCGTGTTAAAAATTGATAGAGCAAAATATAAAAACGCTTTGCCATGTCTTTTGTTGGCTGATCCATTGAGCCTGACACATCCATAATACAAAACATCACCGCTTTGCTGGTGGGGTGAGGGCGCTTTTCGTAGTTACGAAAACGCAAATAGTAGTTATCAATAAACGGAACCGACTTAATTTGCACTTTTAATGCTGCAATTTCTTTTTGTAATAAAGCAATTGCCGCTTTATCGTTATGTGGACCAGCAAGCAGCAGAGCAAGTTGTTCTTCGAGCTCTTTTAAACGGCGTTTTTTACCTGCACTCATTGCCACACGGCGTGCAAGCGAGCCTTGTAATGAGCGGACAATATCAATATTGCTTGGCATGCCGTCGCTACAAAATCCTGCGCGGTGGGTTTTCATTTGCACTAGCTTATCAAGCTGGTTCTCTTGTAAGTTAGGGAGCTCTAAATCTTCAAACAGTAAATCAAGGTATTCATCTTTTGAAATAGAGAATACAAACTCATCTTGTCCTTCGCCCGAATCGCTGGCGTCACCTTCACCGGCACCACTGCCTTGTCCGCCTTTAGGGCGCTCAATTTTATCACCTGTAGAAAACTGATCGTTACCAGGGTGAATTTGTTCTCTATTCCCGCTTTGCCCTTGATGAAACGTAGGTTCGCTGATATCGCGTTGTGGAATAGAAATACTCTCACCAGAGCTTGAATCGGTAACGCTGCGTTTGTTAATCGCATCTGAAACCGCTTCTTTAATTTGTTTTTTATAGCGCCTAATAAAGCGCTGGCGATTAAGCGTACTTTTATTTTTTCCGTTTAAACGCCTATCTATAAAATGCGCCATATTGACCTCCTATATACTACGACTATGAAGGTTATTGCGATTTTCTAACCCGTAAATACCACTCAGAAAGCAAGCGAACTTGTTTTTGTGTATAGCCTTTTTCGACCATACGGTTCACAAAATCCTCGTGCTTTTGCTGATCCTCTGCAGACGTTTTAGTATTAAACGAAATTACGGGGAGCAAATCTTCGGTATTAGAGAACATTTTTTTCTCAATAACCGTGCGTAGTTTTTCGTAGCTTGTCCATAGTGGGTTTTTACCGTTGTTGTGCGCACGGGCACGCAATACAAAGTTCACTATTTCATTTCGGAAATCTTTAGGGTTAGAAATACCTGCTGGCTTTTCTATTTTTTCAAGTTCGGCATTAAGTGCCTCGCGGTCAAATAGTTGTCCCGTATCAGGGTCGCGATATTCTTGGTCTTGTATCCAAAAGTCTGCATAAATAACATAACGGTCAAAAATGTTTTGTCCGTATTCTGAATACGATTCTAAATAAGCGGTTTGCAGTTCTTTACCTATAAACTCTACATATTGCGGAATTAAATAGCCTTTTAGAAAGCTTAAATAACGCTCTTCTATTTCGCTTGAAAATTGTTCGCGCTCTATTTGTTGCTCAAGTACATAAAATAAGTGCACTGGGTTTGCGGCAACCTCAGTGGTATCAAAATTAAACACGCGAGATAAAATCTTAAACGCAAAGCGGGTAGAAAGTCCCGTCATGCCTTCATCAACACCTGCGTAATCACGATATTCTTGATACGATTTTGCTTTAGGGTCGGTGTCTTTTAGAGTTTCGCCATCGTATACCCGCATTTTAGAATAAATACTTGAATTTTCTGGCTCTTTTAAACGTGATAGCGTTGTAAATTGCGCCAATGTTTTAAGTGTACCTGGTGCGCATGGCGCGTTGTATAGCTCGCTGTGCTCAAGTAATTTGTCGTAAATTTTAATTTCTTCAGTTACACGTAAGCAGTAAGGTACTTTTACAATATAAACACGGTCTAAAAATGCTTCGTTGTTTTTATTTTTTTTAAAAGTTTGCCACTCAGACTCATTAGAGTGAGCGAGGATCATGCCATTAAAGGGCAGGGCACTAATACCTTCTGTGCCGTTGTAGTTACCTTCTTGGGTTGCGGTAAGTAAAGGGTGCAGCACTTTAATAGGCGCTTTAAACATTTCTACAAATTCCATCAGCCCTTGATTAGCTAAACATAAAGAGCCCGAGTAGGCGTATGCATCAGGATCGTTTTGGGCAAAGTGCTCAAGCTGGCGAATATCGACCTTACCCACTAGCGCCGAAATATCTTGGTTGTTTTCATCTCCAGGTTCGGTTTTGGCAATGCCTATTTGGTTTAAAATTGAGGGGTAGCGCTTAACCACTCTAAATTGGCTAATATCACCATTGAATTCTTTTAAGCGTTTGCCAGCCCAAGGCGACATAATGGTTTTTAAGTAGCGCGGTTTAATACCGTATTCTTGCTTTAGTACGTCGGCGTCCTCTATTGGGTCAAATAATGCAAGAGGATGGTCGTTTACCGGAGAGCCTTTAATTGAATAAATAGGTACTTGTTGCATTAAATATTTGAGTTTTTCAGCAATGGATGATTTACCACCCCCAACAGGTCCAAGCAAATAAAGCACTTGCTTGCATTCTTCAAGTCCTTGGGCGGCGTGTTTTAAATAAGAGACTATTTGCTCAATGGCGTCTTCCATACCATAAAAATCAGTAAAAGCTGGGTAGCGTGCAACTACTCTATTAGAAAATAACCGGCTTAGTCGTGCATCCGTTGCGGTATCTACCATGTTTGGTTCGCCAATTGCCATGAGTAGGCGTTCTGGTGCGCTGGCGTAGGCAGACTTATCGGTTTTACAAATCTCAAGAAATTCAGCGATACTGTATTCTTCTTCCTGTGCCGCTTCGTATCGTGCTTGGTAATGCTCAAAAATCGTCATAATAACCTCCGAAACCCGCTGTAAAAAGGTGCTTACCTTTTAAAGTCTAGTCGCGAATGTGTATTTTTGTGCAATAAAATTAAAAATTTAAGTGAAAAAAGATCATGTTACTAAAAGTGTTTTATTAAATAGTAAGGTGTTTAGGAGTGATAAATAAGAAACAAAAAAAGACGCCTAGGCGTCTTTTTTACATTAGCGTTTAAAGGCTAATTAAGCGAAGTTAGCGTTCGCGAATTCCCAGTTAACAAGCGACCAAAAACCTTTAAGGTAATCTGGACGAACGTTACGGTAATCAATGTAGTAAGCGTGTTCCCATAAATCCACTGTAAGGATTGGAGTAACGCCATCATCAGTTAATGGTGTAGCAGCGTTAGATGTATTAACGATGTCTAGTGAACCATCAGCAAGCTTAACTAACCACGTCCAGCTTGAACCAAAGTTATTTACTGCTTTGTCATTTAATGCAGCTTTAAACGCATCAAAAGAACCCCATTTAGCGTTGATTGCATCAGCAACTGCGCCAGTAGGCTCGCCGCCGCCGTTTGGAGATAAGCTGTTCCAGTAAAAAGTATGGTTCCAGATTTGTGCTGCGTTGTTAAATACGCCGCCTTCTGATGAACATACGATCTCTTCTAGAGATTTGTTTTCAAACTCAGTACCAGGGATTAAACCATTAAGCTTAACCACGTATGTGTTGTGGTGTTTGCCATGGTGAAACTCTAGTGTTTCTTTTGAAATATGTGGCTCAAGTGCGTCGATTGCATATGGTAGTGACGGTAGTTCAAATGCCATTTTTTTATCTCCATCTTCTTTGGTTGATAGTCCATTTGGTAATACGTAATGCCTGTTGGAACAGACCAGTTACCTATACCAAGCGGTAATATAGTGTTACTATAATTGTTGAGTATTTTACTCAAGTTTAAGCAAACAGCAATGCTATTGCGAAAGACTATTTCAATTGCGGCTTTATTTGCCCATATTAAGTTATATATTTGTGGTCACGATGAGTTATTTTCAAGACCTAAATATATTTAGCTATCGTTACTTTGAGGTTGTAGATGGAAACCATTGATAAAATTAAACAGCAAATTTCAGAAAACCCAATAATCCTTTTCATGAAAGGGTCACCAAAATTACCTAATTGTGGTTTTTCTTCACAAGCATCGCAAGCGTTAATGTCATGTGGTGAACCATTTGCATACGTTGATATTTTACTTAATCCAGACATTCGTGCTGAGCTTCCAGCATACGCAAATTGGCCAACATTCCCGCAATTATGGGTAGATGGCGAATTAGTTGGTGGTTGTGACATTATTATAGAAATGTTTCAACGCGGTGAATTACAGCCGTTAATTACAGAAACTGCTGCAAAATATAAAGAAGCTGACGCAGAGTAATTTATTACTCAACCTGCTATCAGGTTATTAAGCTCTTTAAACACAAAGCCACTTTTTAAGTGGCTTTGTTGTTTTGAATGTACACTGTTTTAAATAATTATAACTCTGGTTAGAAATCTACTAACAGGTTAATTATAAATAGTAGGGGTTCAAATTAAGGTAGCTGTTTATAGACTCACTTTTAAACTATCTTTTTTTATTTTACAAATTTGCATACATTATCTAGGGCTTGTTTATCTTTCGAGGTTAAAGCCAGTAAAATAACGAAAAAGCAATTACCGACCCCACTAACTAGTTTACAAACCTCGCGCCGTGATTAAATCGCCCCTTGATAGAATAAATTTTAATCCTGAAAGGGCAGCAGGTCTTCGTGTACTGCTACTACTATTACTAATTTTTTCAATTATCAGATATGCCTTTTTTATTAAGTTAGTTCCCCAATATAACGAGTTTTAATCAAAAATCATTTAGTAAGCTAGAATTTTACTTAGCTACTTATTGATTAGGGCGTGTTGATCTTTGCGGTATAAAAAACAAACAGCATGAGGATAAGGTATAATTGAATTCGCTAAAAAACGTTACACCGAACCCTCATGCCAAGATTAATGTTAACAGACGCGACATGGAATGTCTTATCAAAAGTAATGCACTTAAGTGGTCGAATTTATAATAAGCCTGAGCATAGAAAAACGCTCGAAGGCATACTCTATAAGATGCGTACCGGTATTCCTTGGCGAGATTTACCGTCTTATTTCGGCTCGTGGAGTGCTATCTATAGACGATTTAATTTATGGTCCAAAAAAGATATTTTGAATGAATTATTTCGTGTGTTATCCCACTATGCTGATATGGATTGGATCTTTATTGATGGCAGTATTGTCAGGGCTCACCAGCATAGTTGCGGTGCAAGAACCGCTGGCAATGAATCAATCGGTAAGAGTCGAGGTGGCAATTCGACTAAAATTCATCTTGCAGTAGATAGCGGAGGATTGCCTGTTTATTATGAATTATCCTGTGGAAATACGCATGATATCGTCCATGCAGAGTCACTTGTAGACAATTGCCCAACGAGTAATGTGGTTGTCGCAGATAAAGGCTACGATAGTGAAAAACTAAGAGAGTTTATTCGTGATAATAGCGCTACACCCGTTATTCCACGCAAGGATAACAGTTTAGTGGGTAATGAAGATATTGACTGGTGCATGTACAAATATAGGCACTTAGTTGAGAATGCCTTTGGTCGGATCAAACAATATAGAGGGATAGCTACAAGGTATGAAAAGCTTGAACGGAATTATCATTCCATGCTCGCTTTAGCATTTACTATGATGTGGCTACCAATGTGGGCTGATTAATATATATACTACAAAGATCAACAGCCCCTA
>NZ_AUTQ01000167.1 GCF_000498095.1 Pseudoalteromonas sp. TB64 | reverse complement strand
CGAGTTTCATGTACTTGCTGAGTCGGGTGAAGATGCAATTGCATTTAGTGATGGCAGCGACTACGCAGCTAATATTGAAAAAGCAGAAGCGCTAGCACCAAGCGAGCCTCGCCCTGAAGCATCAAAAGAGCTAAAGGCATTTCCAACGCCGGATGCTAAAACAATTAACGAGCTTAAAAAGAACTACGGTGTTAAACCACATCGCGGTGTTAAAACGTTAATTGTTTATGGTACGCCTGATGAAAAAGAAGTACGTGGTTTAGTTGCATTAGTGCTGCGTGGCGATCATGAATTGAACGAGCTAAAAGCTGAAAAGCATCCATTAGTAGACTCTCCACTAGAAATGGCAACAGAGGCAGATATTATTGCCGCTATTGGCGCAAAGCCTGGCTCATTAGGACCTGTTGGTCTATCAATGCCAATTATTGTTGATAGAACTGCAAACATACTTGCTGATTTTGTAGCTGGTGCTAATAAAGATGACGAGCATTACAGCGGTATTAACTGGGATCGTGACGTAACTGATTACGAAGTTGCTGACATTCGTAATATTGTTGAAGGCGATATGAGCCCATGTGGACAAGGCGTTTTACAAATTAAACGCGGTATTGAAGTAGGTCATATTTTTCAACTTGGCACTAAGTACTCAGAAGCGATGAAGGCGGGTGTATTAAACGAAGGTGGTAAAAACCAAACAATGACTATGGGTTGTTACGGTATTGGCGTATCACGTATTGTTGCCGCTGCCATTGAGCAAAACAACGATCAATACGGGATCATTTGGCCTGCACCTATCGCCCCATTCGATTTAGCGATTGTGCCAATGAACATGCATAAATCACATCGTATTCCTGATATTGCTAATAACCTTTATCAAGGTTTAAAAGATGCAGGGCTTGATGTGTTGTTTGATGACCGTAAAGAACGCCCTGGCGTTATGTTTAACGATATGGAGCTAATTGGTGTGCCATTTACCCTCGTAATTGGTGAGCGTAACCTTGACGAGAATAAAGTTGAGCTTAAAAACCGTCGTACGGGTGAAAAGCTAATGGTTGATATCGACACAGCAATCGATGTAATTAAAGCAGCCGTTAAAGGTTAAGCAAAAATAGCTTAAATATAATTTAAAAACCGCTTTTTTAAAGCGGTTTTTTTATATCTAAATTTTATATGTGCTATTTAGCCGCACAAACAGTAAAAATAACACCACCCTGCTATTTAAATATTTGATGTTCATTTAAGCTATAAAGACTGTAGAGCCGATTACTTACTCAATTTTTTAAACTCAGTAGAATCTAACACACTTTATTTAGTGGGTGTTATTATTGATTTATGGTCGAGAAAACGACATTTTTATTAACCCCCTTCGCATTACCAAGTATTAAACTCTATACAACAAAAAGCGGCTAGCGGTACACGCATCATTTATATTCCCGGTAATCATGACTAAACGTTCAGAAGCTATATAAATCAAACTTTATTTGGGTTCGAACTCCACCAGCAGTTTATTTACACCTCTAAAACTAATAAACATTTTTTACTCGTACACGGCGATGACTTTGATCCCGTTACTCGTCATAGCAAACTGATTAGTATTGCTGGCTATGCAGGATACGATTTATTATTTCTGAATCGGTGGTCCAATCGAATACGTAAATTATTTGGTGGTAATTACTACTTACTTGAATCATTAATAAAAGCTCGGGTATACAAAACACGTGAAGGTATTAAACGTTTGAAGATGCTGCTATTCATGAAGCTAAAAAACAAAACGTAGATGGAATTATTTGTGGGCATATTCATCATCCTAAAATCACAGTTGATAATGGGATAGTATATTGTAACGATGGCGATTAAATTGAAAATTGCACCGCACTTTTAGGATAAGCTGATGGGAAAATTGAACTACTACATTAGCCATATACACTGAGCGTGCTCGATACTGCCGATATAACAAAATTAGATATATTAAGTTAGATATATTAACTAATACAAAGCCTAAAAAATCAGCTGCGTAAGCAGCTGAATAATTTATTTTGAATCAACTTAACCAGGTGATGAGTTTATCTTTTAACGTTTGTGGCTTTATCGGCTTAGTAATGTAGTCGTTCATTCCTGCGGCTAAACAACGCTCTCTATCACCTTCCATTGCACTTGCCGTCATCGCTATGATAGGTATGTGCGTGTAATCTACCCCAGCTCTACTATTTCTTATTTCACTTGTTGTATCGTAACCATTTAAGTTAGGCATTTGGCAATCCATTAAAATAACATCGAAGGCTTGCTCTGTATTTTCTTTTAAAGCTTCTAATGCTTCTATACCATCTGATGCACAAGTGATTTTAACTTTAGTACGTTTTAAAATCGCTTTGGCTACTTCAATGTTTATCATATTATCATCTACTAATAAAATATGATAAGCCGACAAATCAGGCTCTACTTGTTCTTCGGTTAAGCCTTTAGGTGGTGTAATTATAAACTCACTACTAGCCCCAAACAAACTTGCCAGCTTATAGCTAAATTGATCTTGAGTAAGTGGTTTATTCAGAATATGGCTGCCCTCAGGTAAGACCATTTTAGACGGTTTATCGGTCACCATGTCGCGCAAAATTAAGACGTACTTTTTATTAAACTGTTTACAGTGATCAATTAACGCATCAATTTGAGGATGCTCATCATCAATCAATAATAAGTCGGCTTCAAACTCTTTATGCTCACTAAAGTAGTCGAGCCTTATAATGTTTTCTGCATTTACTTTACAAGTTAATAGTAATAAATCGCACACATTTTGGTAGACGTTATCGCGCGCTATTAAAGCCGCTACGTTAATACTAGTAGCAAGCTCAATACCAGTATTTAGTTTTTTCTCTTGTGCTACGTGTAGCTCAACCGTTGCTGTAAACGTACTACCAGCGCCCTTTTCACTTATAACTGTAATATTACCACCCATTAACTGAGCAAGTTTTTTACATATGGATAAGCCCAAGCCTGTACNGGCGGGTTGTACTTGAGTCTTCTTGTGTAAATACTTCAAATAGTTTGTCTATGTTCTCTGGCGCAATACCAATACCCGTATCTTTTATTGTAAAGCTCATTAATAGCTTTGAGTCGGTAATGTACTTAGAGCCAACAGTTAAGCTTACTTCACCCCGGTGGGTAAATTTAAATGCATTATTAACTAAATTAATTAAAATTTGTTTAAGTCGATGGCTATCGCCTATTACCATTCGGTCTATTACATCTTTTGTATCTAAAAATACTTCAAGTCCTTTACGCTGACCGTGTAGTGCTAAAGAGCTAATCATATCGCTACACACTGTAACTACATCAAACGTATGGTTATCTATATCAAGTTTTCCTGCTTCTATTTTAGAAAAATCGAGAATATCGTTAATCAAGTTCATCAGTGAGTTAGCACTGCTATTTGCAAGTTTTAAATAATGGTATTGTTGTTCAGATAAGCCATCTTCTTTGAGCATTTCAAGCATACCCAACACACCATTCATTGGGGTGCGTATTTCATGCGATATATTGGCTACAAAGTCACTCTTCGCTTGGCTAGCTGCTAGTGCTTGATCTATAGCATGTTCTAGCTCAATTGTTCTTTGTGATACTTTAAGCTCTAAAGTGCTATTTAGACCTTCGAGTTCTGATTGAATATTTTTTAATGAACTTATATTTCTTAAAATTGCACCCACTTGGTAACGCTCGTTATACACATCAAAAATACTAGTTAAGGTAATTGAATAGTATTGTGTATTACCATCGTTATCTATGTACATGGCTTCAAATGGCATTTTTGTGCCATCTGTTATTGTGTCTTTAATACAGTTTTTATCTTCTTCACTTAAAGTAAATAATGATATGAACTGAGTATTTTCGTTTTCAAGTGAAGTACCAAACACTTCTTTTGCAGTATTATTAAAATGTACTATTTCACCTGTTTCTTCAATTGTAAAAATGGCATCAAGTGAGTTTTCTATTACCCTATTATTTTGCTCTTTTAATGAGTGTATAAGTAATTTTCTGTTTATAAATCGCTGATATAAAAATGTTATAATCAAAAACACACTAAAAAAGACTAACAACATTACTATAAAATTTTGACGTCTTTCGCTTACTTTTTCTAATAAAATATCAGTACTAATACTCACCGCAATCTCAAGAGGCAACATAGTAATATCGTCATCAAAATAAATACGCTTTTTAATAAAATAATGTTCGGGATAATTATTTAATGGGATCGTACTTTCAGATAGCATATTTTCTGTATTAGTAAATTCTTGGTTCCACGTTTTACTTTTATTAAATTCAAAACCAAACCTAAAATCAGGATTAGGGTGATACAAAAATTCACCCTCGTTATTCATTAGGTAAATTTCGGTACCATGTGGCAATTCAACCGTTAAGCTATTAATTAATTGATCAGCAAAGTAATTTGTGACTAATACAGCAAAAACCTGTTTGTCTTCATCAAAAACAGGTTTTGCAACTCTAAAAGTACTAGTGTAAGGTTTTTGAATCTCACCATTTTCTCGGTTGTAGTTAATTGGTGAAATATAAACACTATGCTCATCTAACATGCTTGTTTTAATTATGTAGTCTCTTTGCCCTTTCTTTTGTAATTGCTGACCTTCAAGCCTTACAAGTTTGCCTTGGTGATTACGGTCAACTCTAACAACTTCTTGTCCGCCATCGGCAAGCATAATATATCGTGCTTGCAGTATGCTTTCGTCAGTGCGCATAAAACCAGAAAAAATACTGCCCAATCGTTCTTGCCAAACGCCAATAGGAGTACCTAATAAGGGATCGATTAATTTGTTTTCTGTTGCTCGCGTAATACCTTGAATAGGAGGAGTCGCGTCTAAAAATCGAATAGCGGTTACGCTATCTTGAAAGTGTTTTTTTAATGAAAGGCTTTTAGTTTCAAGCTCACGCTTAAGCTCTACTTGAGAAGAGTTGTAGATATCACTTCTGACTTTTTGTTCAAATATATACAGAGATGGTAAAGCTATAAGAACAAAAATTAATGCAGCAACAAGTATTAGCTTATTACTTTTTGTTACGCTCAAAAAAGTATTTCTTTTTAACATTTACCTTCACCATAAATTCTCATTATTGTTATTATAGAGCATTAGGGAATAAAAAGGACCCTATAACTAATCGGTTATCGCTATAAATTTCATTCTAAAAAAACTAAATCATTAGTTTTTTATAAAACTCATAATTACTATGAACAATAAGTAATCAAAAACATATCGACTTACCTATTTTATAATAAAAGGTAAATACGTATTAGTAATTTAAGTTGAGAATGCTTTTGTCGAATCAAACAATATAGAGGGATAGCCACAAAGTATAAAAAGCTTGAACAAAACTATCATTCAATGCTCGCTTTAGTATTTACAATTTTGTGGCTACCAATGTGAGTTGATCAATATATGCACTACAAAGTTCAACAGACACCAATCTAAAATTTAAGGTTTTTGTGTGTATAACCTTGATAGCTCACCTAAGAATTGAATGGCATTATCTGTAATATCTTGTTTAAGAATACCTGAACCAACACCTAATGATTTAGGTGAAATAGTATCCGTATTTACAGATTTTAAGAATAAAGTGAATTTTTCAGTTCTTAAGTAAACAGGGAATACAGGATACTGGTAATTCAAGCGTCGAATCACCTCCGTAATTGGTTGATCTAATACCATAACAAATGCTTGACCAAATTTACGGTCTTCTCGTGAACGAGATAATAACCAGTCATATTGCTCTTGAGTTACATACTTGTTAGGCACCTCTAAATAACCAATTTCGTGTATAAAATCGGAGTTCTGTCTACCGGTAAGTTTGTTGTCCCCTGATTGAGTGTACTCTATATATTCTGATTCATCATTTTCAGGGTCTATGCTCATAGCAAATATCTGTTCTTTCGTAAAATTAGATGATTGAGAAGCCATCGCACTAAATGCTGCATCGCCTTTTTTATTAGCTGTGTCAAAGTCAATAAAATAAGCGCGTTTTTTTCTATGATCAATAACATACTGCGCATCCCATTTTATAGTTAACTCAGTTAGCTTTTCTCTTTTAAGCTGATAATCAGTTCTTAAATATGTATCGTTAACACTTACGGTAATATCAGCTAGATACCCTTTATCATCTTTCATTCCATAATTTAAAGTCATGTTGTGACCCTGAGAATAGCTATAGGTATTAAAAACTAATAGAGAAAAAAAACCTGCAAACTTTAATCCTTTGTTCATGATGAACTTATTCCTTATCTGGATATTTATAAAAGAGACATTAAATTTCAAAATCATCTAATATGGCTATATTAGAGTAAACAACTTTAACCTAAAGTTAATGAAATTAAATTGGATCAATTTTGGGAAAACATAAGCCAACATACCATTTTCTCTTATTTTAAACACAGTATAGAACGATGAAAAATACCTGCATCACATACTGAGTAGAAACAAGAGCATAAAAAATACTATGAATTTAATACCTTTTCAGGATAGGGTGTACTGCGCATCGTTTTATTCTGTTTTACATATCTTACTAAAACTTGTTTCAGCTTTTAACTGATTAAATACGATATGCCTTAGCCTTGTAGATACTTGCGTTGAACCTTTGCGTCTAATTAAAAAATGATGGCTAATATGTTGGTAACCTATTCACTAATTGACTTTACTTGCACTAACATTCCTTATTTAATCGCTATATTCATTGCATGAGTCCTCACTAAATACTCAAAAAAATTCTTTGTTAATTAGTCACTAATTATATGTCTAATACGCATTTTGCTGTTCCAGGGAGAAGATCGAACACACAGCTATCACTAAAATTCATTTTTTTACCGTTACCCCATTTGATAATAACTTGAGCAACATCCTTTGATACTTCACTCAATAAATATTCAGCGTGTTTAATATAAGCACCAGCTTCATTTAGAGCTCGCCTATGCCTAGAAGCCACTTTATTCATTTTATTAGTCATTTTAGGTTTAAGAGTGCCTTTATATTTTTGCTCAACAAAGCTCCACATAACCTCTTTATTATTGTCGCGCATTGCATCTCGCCATAGCTGACATTTTTCTATAAAAATATCTGCTTGATTGTTTTTTGCATTAAACTCGACATTCGGCTCAGCCGCTAACACGTGAGCACAGCCAAATAGTAAGGATAAAGATACGATCATTTTTTTAAAATTGTTTAGGGCGTGTTGATCTTTGCGGTATAAAAAACAAACAGCATGAGGATAAGGTATAATTGAATTCGCTAAAAAACGTTACACCGAACCCTCATGCCAAGATTAATGTTAACAGACGCGACATGGAATGTCTTATCAAAAGTAATGCACTTAAGTGGTCGAATTTATAATAAGCCTGAGCATAGAAAAACGCTCGAAGGCATACTCTATAAGATGCGTACCGGTATTCCTTGGCGAGATTTACCGTCTTATTTCGGCTCGTGGAGTGCTATCTATAGACGATTTAATTTATGGTCCAAAAAAGATATTTTGAATGAATTATTTCGTGTGTTATCCCACTATGCTGATATGGATTGGATCTTTATTGATGGCAGTATTGTCAGGGCTCACCAGCATAGTTGCGGTGCAAGAACCGCTGGCAATGAATCAATCGGTAAGAGTCGAGGTGGCAATTCGACTAAAATTCATCTTGCAGTAGATAGCGGAGGATTGCCTGTTTATTATGAATTATCCTGTGGAAATACGCATGATATCGTCCATGCAGAGTCACTTGTAGACAATTGCCCAACGAGTAATGTGGTTGTCGCAGATAAAGGCTACGATAGTGAAAAACTAAGAGAGTTTATTCGTGATAATAGCGCTACACCCGTTATTCCACGCAAGGATAACAGTTTAGTGGGTAATGAAGATATTGACTGGTGCATGTACAAATATAGGCACTTAGTTGAGAATGCCTTTGGTCGGATCAAACAATATAGAGGGATAGCTACAAGGTATGAAAAGCTTGAACGGAATTATCATTCCATGCTCGCTTTAGCATTTACTATGATGTGGCTACCAATGTGGGCTGATTAATATATATACTACAAAGATCAACAGCCCCTA
>NZ_AUTQ01000166.1 GCF_000498095.1 Pseudoalteromonas sp. TB64 | reverse complement strand
CATAGGTTAGACATTAAGAGATAATTGGATTCAGGCCGCATTTTAATCGTCCTTTTTCTTTATCTCTTTTTGGGTTCGCTCTTCGTGCATATTTTGACAAAAAACTGATAGTTTTTTGCCATGCTTTATTCAGTGTCGATATCACGCCTTGTGTTATCGACTCCATTAATTGATAAAACCAACCTTGGGTGTTTTTTGCTACCATAAATGTTGATAGCTCAATACCGGCAAGTTGTTGAACACTCATGCCTATTCGCCTCTTTACTAACAACGTCAATAAACTTGCCCACACCAAGCCTTCCATCATGCTCGCTTTTCTGGTGTTAAATTTTTGCAGGTTGCAATAAGACTTCCATTCTTTAAACAGTAACTCTATTTGCCACCTGAGACTGTAGAGCTTTATTACCGCTTCAGCGCTAAATTTTTCTCGATTTAAGTTCGTTGCCCAATAAGTAGGCTCACTTTTTCCTCTAGGCCAGCTCGCAATCAATCGATAATTAGTTTTACCTTCCACATCCATATCGACAATAACACTACGACGAATATGCTTTTTAACGTCCTTTTGCTTCTTCTGTGAAAACCGTTTTAACGCGTTACCGTGACGATTAAAAGCAGCTACTACGGTTGGATTAACCGTGGTTTTAGCCCTGACAACATAAAAGCCTCCTGCTGTATCAATTGATTCAAGATACGATAACTTAAAATAACCTCTATCCGCTAAAAACAAGGTGTCGACTAACGATTTAGCATCAGGTAAAAAATCATATTCAGCTTGGCTATCAGGACTCACTGAGATTTCTTCGGGATAACCTTGAAGCACATCCCAACTCACATGAACCTCTATTGCCGCAGGACTTATTTTAGTAAAGCGACCTTTAAAGGTATC
Organism: Pseudoalteromonas sp. TB64; assembly: GCF_000498095.1. Taxonomy (GTDB): domain Bacteria; phylum Pseudomonadota; class Gammaproteobacteria; order Enterobacterales; family Alteromonadaceae; genus Pseudoalteromonas. The sequence goes on along the minus strand of NZ_AUTQ01000166.1, from coordinate 5,626 downwards.
TTTTAAACTATCGTGCACTGCGAACGAACTTCCGTCTTGCAATATGATGCGTTTGAAATCTGACAGTGTGACTTCTGTGCCGAGTATTTGTTGCTGCCATTCATTTAACGCCACATCGACCAGTGATTTCATCAATTGGCTGAATTCAGGCTTACTCAGTTGATTGTGAAACGGTTTATATTGAACATCAGTTTCCGTCAACTTCACAAAATAACGATGTAAATCTGTCACGGTGTTTACCGATTTATCGCCTAGAGCCGTTATTAACGACATGACTAATTCGAAAGGTTTTATTATTCGTTTACGGCTACAAAAACGGCTTGTTTTACCTATTTCGTTAATATTAAAATCGTTAAGCACTTTCGTTATTTTGTTTAACTCAGTATTATATTTATTCATGCTCTGCTTTTGGGATAGATAGTGGTTTGGCGATTACTATCAGATCAAATTCAGAGCATGTTTTCAAGTTTTATTCCTTAAGATCCAACCTATGATCTACGCTTAGTTTAAAGCAAGCCGCAGGCACACTAACAGACGACGATTTAGTGGCAATAAATAGGGGCTTAAAAGAAACTTAGAAACATGTTCTTATTCAAATAATTATCTAAGTAATCAATTAATACTAGGTACTAATTGATTACTTAAGCTGCCTTTAAAATCAAACTTAAATTAACGTCGTTTATAAAGCATCACTTGTATTAAATAAAATCTAGGGTTAGCAATAAGCGTTGCTCGTTTGCAACTACCGGTGGTGAGCGATGTACTAAACCAGCACCTTCGTTGTCATCCCAGTATTCTCCTTTAAGGAGGGCAACATCACCTTTTGTTAGCTGGCTAATATTACTTAAGCTTTTAAATAAGCCAGACTCTTCGTCAGGTTTACCTAAATTACCGGCACCGAGTTTTGAGCGGTTTACATCGCTGTGATTTAACTACTGCGTAGCAACACCTTGATAGGTTGTAACTAATCGGCACGGAATCGGCCCTTAGTGGTAAATTAGCTACCAACAATGAACATGGACGTAATATGAAAGTTTTATTTATCTTTTTCATTATTTTCTTTTCTACATGCAGCAATGCTGTAGTGAAGAGACATGATGTTCACCCTGAAATTTATGTCATTGATAAAATACCTGAATACCTAATAGATATGCCCCATGAGGGACATGGTGTATTAATAGATTCACAATAGGTTCTAACTGTAGCACACACTATTTTTTATGATTATATTGGTAAAGATTTATTAATTGGTTCAAAAGTTTATGAAATTGAAAGCATCCATATACACCCAGATTACACTCAACCTAATAAAGATTTACTTAAAGGTGATTTAGCGCCTTTAATGAGTTTTTTCGAATCTAGAAGTGATATAGCGTTAATCAAATTAACTTCAACTGTTAGTGGTGTAGAACCAATCAATATATATTCTGGCAAAAGTGAAAAAAGCAAAACAATTACGGTCTATGGCAGGGGATCTACTGGGAACGGATTAACTGGCGAAGACCCAAATACAAAATCGCTTGGTGTTATGAACCAGTTTCAAAATATTGTTGAAAGCGCGAAAGGTAATTGGTTAGCATTTAGATTTGACGAACCAGAAAACGCATTACCACTTGAAGGTATGCATGGTTCAGGAGATAGCGGAGGTGCTTCTGTTATCTTTCAAAAAGGTGTTCCTTTTCTTGTCGGTTTATCAAGCTGGCAATTGGGGTATGGCGATATATCTAATTTTAAAGGTGGTTTGTATGGTACTACTGCCTATCAAGTTAGAGTGTCAAATTACTATGACAGGATATTAAGTGTATTGGGTAGCTAACAAGGACAAAAACGGTAGGTTTTTGCTCCTTCATTGCTTATTTTAACCAACTTTTTTAGCCTGTTATTTAGGCATTATATTTCTCTATGAATCCTAGGCGTAATTTTACCTATGAAAGAAAATCGCTATATTATATCAAAGCATGATCAACTAGTTTTATTGTTCGATGAATCTCAGCCATCATATGAATCATTCGAAGGGGATTATACTAGGAGTCGATATGGGACTTATCAAAACTTTTTCGATATGCCTGAATATCAATTAGATTACTCACCTTTCATAGAATTAGCTCTTGAATGTGGAATGAGTTCATTTAGTTTGAAGCGCAGCAGCAAAACGGGACGCATTTATGCTTGGAATACAAACATTGGAGCACATGGTCCCAAACTTGAACTTCGACCTGTGAAACTTCAACATGTAATGAATATGCCTCTTATGAAAAAATACCATGAGAACTGGGCTTATGAACTAGGTTGTAATATCGACATTGATGCAACGTATGAAATATAAAAAGAAGCTATGGTGCCAATGTCCGCTAATGGCACTTTGAGGAAGTTCGGCTTGGAGCGATAACTAACCATTCAGGTGAGTCGTCATTAACTTAGTAAAAATAAGAGGAAACTTTCCTCTTTTTTACATGTTTATATAAGTTACAGAAAGCATAATATTTATAGCTGGCATATTCGCTTAGAGCAAGAAGGCAGTATGAAAAAAGTATCTGTAGATGATACTCAAGTGCAGCTGTCAGCATAAGCACTTTGGTTTATTAAATTAAACCAGTGAATTTTAGTTAACACCTATTTTAAAGTCGCACTAATCTCAGTTTAATTATCAGCTATGAGTTAGTGCGATTATATAAAAAAGTAAACGCCAAAATCCCAACACTTTGTAAACCTCCATTATTCATACCAACTTTTTTGTTATTTTATTTATGTTTAATTTTAAAAAATAAAGCCAATAAAAACTTACTGTAATATTTATAAATCGTTTATATAATTAGTGTTTCAATGTGTTTTATTAAAAAATAGAGATGCTTAAATGGCTTTTGACCGAGGGTTAGAAGAGCGACTTTATGAGTTGTTTAATGCGCGCCACGATTTAGTAGTAAAGAAAATGTTTGGTGGCTTGTGCTTTATAATCTCGGAGTATATGTGCTGCGTAATTATTGGCGATAAACTGATGGTGCGTGTCGGGCCAAAAAATTATAGCTCTTGCTTAACTAAGCCTCATGTAACTGAAATGGACTTTACAGGAAAGCCAGTCAAGGGCTTGGTTTATATTTTACCCGAGGGTTTTGAATCGGACGCTGATTTAGAATACTGGGTAGGCGTATGCGTTAATTTTGTAGACTCTTTACCGCCAAAGCCACCAAAGACGTCAAAGTCAGCTAAAAAAGTAATTAAAGGAAAAGTAAAATAATAGTTTATAGCTCAATAATACTTAATCTTTGAACTTAGTGAATAACAATGAGGTTTTTCAATCTTACACTGCAAGTAAGGCTGAATAAATTACCTGCTTTCCCCCAGCTTTACTATAAATAACATTTTGTACTGGCCATGCGATATATTTCATTTAGGAGTTATTAAACTTTTAAGGACGATTTAAAAGGGACTGATATTATTTTTTAGCACTACCTAGCTCAATAAATAATATAAAAGCGAGTAATAGTAGCGTACCCAGTAAGCTTAAAGGGTACGCTTTAACAGTAATATTTGGTTTAGGTTGGAATAGGCGCATTTTGGGCAATAAGATCTTTCGATTTTAAATCACTCCAAAATGCATCTGGGATTTTAACTTTCATTGAAGCAACATTCGCTTCTATTTGCTGCGCTGTACGTGCACCAGGAATAATAGCTGAAACAGTTGAAGGTGCTTCTGCAAACTGCAGTGCAGCGGTTTTCATATCAATACCATGCTTAGCTGCAATTTCACTCATTGCTACGTATTTTTGCTGCATTGGCAGTGGGATTTTAGGTGAGTAATTAAACCGGTTGCGACCAGCTAAAAAACCGCCATTAAGTGGGGCACCAATGACAGCCGAAATATCGTGTTTGTCTAACATTGGGAATGTTTTATCTAATGCTTGTTTGTGATCCAAAATAGAATATTGCAGCGCTAATAAACAAATATCAGGATCAGACATATCAATTGCTTTGTAAATTGCGTCTGGGGTATTAACCCCAAAACCCCAGCCTTTAATTATTCCCTCGTCACGCATTTTGGTCAGTTCAGGAATAGCGCCTTTGGCTGCTTGATCAAAATATTTAAGCCAATCTTCACCCATATCACTGTTTTGAGGTGATAAGTCATGAATATATACAATATCAAGCGAGGCAACGCCTATTCGCTGTAAGGTGTCTTCAATAGAGCGACGAGTGCCCGAAGCCGAGTAGTCGTACTTATAATGAAATGGAGAATGATCAGCCCAATGCCAGCTGTTTTCTAATGGCTCGGCTGATGGAGTAAGTAGGCGTCCAACTTTAGATGACAATACATAGTCTTCGCGATTTTTATTACGAAGCAAGTCACCAAAGCGTCTTTCACTTAGGCTTAAACCATAAAATGGCGATGTATCAAAATGTCTTATTCCAGAATCCCATGCTGCGTGCAACATTTGAAGGATTTCTTCGTCGGGTGAAATGGTATTAAAGCCATTACCAGCGGCAAGTCCACCTAAGCCCATTCTTGATTTAGGGCGATAATGTTTACTATTATCCATATTATTAGTGGGAAGTAGTGCATCTTCGTCAATTTGGCCTCTGGTGGGCATTACTTTCCCAGATGACATTTTTACTTTCAATTGTTGTGCTAACGTTGGTGCGCTCAACATTGAGCCAATACCAAATGCTGCACCAGCTTTTATAAAACTCCTTCGTGATACCATGTAACTTATCTCCATGAGTGATTTTAAATGCTTGTTTTTTACATTAGGGCGTGTTGATCTTTGCGGTATAAAAAACAAACAGCATGAGGATAAGGTATAATTGAATTCGCTAAAAAACGTTACACCGAACCCTCATGCCAAGATTAATGTTAACAGACGCGACATGGAATGTCTTATCAAAAGTAATGCACTTAAGTGGTCGAATTTATAATAAGCCTGAGCATAGAAAAACGCTCGAAGGCATACTCTATAAGATGCGTACCGGTATTCCTTGGCGAGATTTACCGTCTTATTTCGGCTCGTGGAGTGCTATCTATAGACGATTTAATTTATGGTCCAAAAAAGATATTTTGAATGAATTATTTCGTGTGTTATCCCACTATGCTGATATGGATTGGATCTTTATTGATGGCAGTATTGTCAGGGCTCACCAGCATAGTTGCGGTGCAAGAACCGCTGGCAATGAATCAATCGGTAAGAGTCGAGGTGGCAATTCGACTAAAATTCATCTTGCAGTAGATAGCGGAGGATTGCCTGTTTATTATGAATTATCCTGTGGAAATACGCATGATATCGTCCATGCAGAGTCACTTGTAGACAATTGCCCAACGAGTAATGTGGTTGTCGCAGATAAAGGCTACGATAGTGAAAAACTAAGAGAGTTTATTCGTGATAATAGCGCTACACCCGTTATTCCACGCAAGGATAACAGTTTAGTGGGTAATGAAGATATTGACTGGTGCATGTACAAATATAGGCACTTAGTTGAGAATGCCTTTGGTCGGATCAAACAATATAGAGGGATAGCTACAAGGTATGAAAAGCTTGAACGGAATTATCATTCCATGCTCGCTTTAGCATTTACTATGATGTGGCTACCAATGTGGGCTGATTAATATATATACTACAAAGATCAACAGCCCCTA
>NZ_AUTQ01000165.1 GCF_000498095.1 Pseudoalteromonas sp. TB64 | reverse complement strand
AAAGAAAGTGAACGGTCTGTCAGCCATGAATGCATTTATCTGTATATCTGGGAAGATAAAAAAGCAGGTGGTGAGTTATACCTACATCTGCGCCGACACGGTAAGAAATATCACAAGCGCAGTCATGGTAAAACAAACCGAGGGCAAATAAAAAATCGCGTTAGCATTGAAGAACGTCCACAAATAGTTGATGAGAAAGGTCGTATCGGAGATTGGAAAATAGATACCGTCATAGGTAAAGGTCATCGAGGCGCCCTTGTTACCATTGTAGAGCGGGTCACCCAATTTACTGTATCAACTCAGATGGCAGGCAAAACAGCACAAGCCGTCACTGCGAACTATTAAGGCCATATAGTTCGCAGTGACGGCTGACAATGGAAAAGAGTTCGCTTATCACGAGCAAATCACAGAAGCTTTAAGTGTTCCTGTTTATTTTGCTCACCCTTATCACTCATGGGAGCGCGGATTGAATGAAAACACGAATGGATTACTACGCCAGTATTGGCGGAAGAGCACAGATTTTAAGGCGGTAACACCAGCGCAAGTATACCAGTACTTGAGCAACTTAATAATCGTCTGAGGAAGACACTTGGATTTGAAACGCCTGCAAAATTGATAATTTGTTTACATTTAGATGTAATTTTGTTGCAAATTAGTTTCGCTTATAGGTAATATTTATAATAAGGACTTTTAATGAATAAACTAAAAAAAATTGGCTCTATATTTTTGATACTTACAGCTACATATAGTGCTTCTAGCTACGCAGTTATGCCGTGTAACTACACTTCAGGAAAAATGACAGTGACTCATAGTGGAAATACTGTTTCATATAGTTGCTCAGGTGGTGGACAAGTTAGGTGTTTAATTGACCCAAGGTAAGTACTTATTACTATATTTTATCGTATTATTACTAGGGCGTGTTGATCTTTGCGGTATAAAAAACAAACAGCATGAGGATAAGGTATAATTGAATTCGCTAAAAAACGTTACACCGAACCCTCATGCCAAGATTAATGTTAACAGACGCGACATGGAATGTCTTATCAAAAGTAATGCACTTAAGTGGTCGAATTTATAATAAGCCTGAGCATAGAAAAACGCTCGAAGGCATACTCTATAAGATGCGTACCGGTATTCCTTGGCGAGATTTACCGTCTTATTTCGGCTCGTGGAGTGCTATCTATAGACGATTTAATTTATGGTCCAAAAAAGATATTTTGAATGAATTATTTCGTGTGTTATCCCACTATGCTGATATGGATTGGATCTTTATTGATGGCAGTATTGTCAGGGCTCACCAGCATAGTTGCGGTGCAAGAACCGCTGGCAATGAATCAATCGGTAAGAGTCGAGGTGGCAATTCGACTAAAATTCATCTTGCAGTAGATAGCGGAGGATTGCCTGTTTATTATGAATTATCCTGTGGAAATACGCATGATATCGTCCATGCAGAGTCACTTGTAGACAATTGCCCAACGAGTAATGTGGTTGTCGCAGATAAAGGCTACGATAGTGAAAAACTAAGAGAGTTTATTCGTGATAATAGCGCTACACCCGTTATTCCACGCAAGGATAACAGTTTAGTGGGTAATGAAGATATTGACTGGTGCATGTACAAATATAGGCACTTAGTTGAGAATGCCTTTGGTCGGATCAAACAATATAGAGGGATAGCTACAAGGTATGAAAAGCTTGAACGGAATTATCATTCCATGCTCGCTTTAGCATTTACTATGATGTGGCTACCAATGTGGGCTGATTAATATATATACTACAAAGATCAACAGCCCCTA
>NZ_AUTQ01000164.1 GCF_000498095.1 Pseudoalteromonas sp. TB64 | reverse complement strand
TCCATGCCGAACTCAGTAGTGAAACGAAACAGCGCCGATGATAGTGTAGCATTTGCTATGTGAAAGTAGGACATTACCAGGCTTCAAATTAAAGAAACCCGTTACAGCAATGTGACGGGTTTTTTGCTGTCTGGGATTTACTAAATAGCCAAAGCCCATGTCGAGCCCCGACCGATGATAGTGTCGCATTTGCTATGTGACTTTCTACCGCTGTGGGCACCACGACATTCCAGGTTTCAAATTGTAGAAAGCCCGAATCTCATGATTCGGGCTTTTTTACGTCTACAGAAAAGTGAAGTATGGGGGAATAACGTACAACTCGCACCCTGCACTCCCATTAATATCCCTTATTTCATTCGATTTCAGCTCATGGCCCACTTTAAAGAAGCCCACTTAGCTCACCAGTCTCAGCAATAGCGCGATAATAAGCAGCTTGAGAGAATGATAGTGCCGTATTTACACTGTAACTCTCCACTGCTGTAGGCACACTAAAACATTCTCCTGCGTAGCTCACAGGCTTAACATTGTAGAAAAGTGAATGTATGGGTGAATAATACACAACTCACGCCATACACACTATTAATACTCATTCATTTCACTAAAGTGTTTACGACTAGAAGGAGGCATAGCCAAATATAGCATGCTTACATCGCCTCTATCATCCTACTTAAAAAGCACATAAAGCCAGAAGCTAAATAAATTCCCTTTAAATATCGAGAATTTTTGAGGATGGATTACCCGTTATAACTGTATGATACAGCATCGATTTTATTGAAGGTTTATTAATATATGAAAGCTATATATTAAAGCCGTATCTTGTGATTAGATAACTTAACTATTGTTATAATTTGCTTTCGCTATTTTTGATATCCTAAATTTAAACATCAATAGATATGTTGTATGTGTTTAAAATAATGGGAAAGAATAGAAGTTGAGAAATTAAATTTATATTGACTGAAGGTGAAATGATTTTTATATACATTTCATTAACTTTTCTTGTTTATTAACGGTATGAATACTAAGATGAATTCATTAATTAAGAATAAAAATAATGACTGCGAGGGCGTCCTTAAATGAACTATCAACCCTTTATAGATGACTCAGTGTCGCTAATAGAGTTTACTCGTATTTATCTGGCACTTTTTTATACTTTTGTTGCTGGATTTTATACATATCGTATTATTTCTAAAAATAAAAACACGCCATCAGGTGTTATTTTTCCGGGTCAACAGTTTTGTGCTAGTTGGTGGAATCATATGGCATTTAAGTTCTTTAGAGCAGCGATTTGGTTGGTGTGTGTTGTTAGGTTATTTATTCCGGATATAGACCGCTATTTAATTTTATTCGAGCCATTAAATGGTTGGCCTGGTGTTATGTTTGGCAATATATTATTAAGTGCAGGTTTTATATTAAGCATGTTCGTGCATTTTAATATGGCATCTCTTTGGCGCTCAGGAATCGATCCTAATGGACCTAAAGAACTTAAAACAACAGGCCTTTATGAATACTCTCGAAATCCGATGTATTTAGGTGTAGCAGCGGCACAAATTGGTTTCTTTTTAGCACTTCCTTGTGTATTTAGTTTAATTTGCTTACTTGTTGGGTTAGTTGCATTATTTAGACAAACTCAAGTTGAGGAGGCACACTTGAGTAAATGTTTTACTGAACAGTATGATCAATATAAGGCATTAGTACCGCGATGGTTGTAGTTTATTTTTGACTATAAATATTATATGTAGTTGTTTTCAAAGTTAACTAAAGGCATGTAAAACTAAGTTAATTTATATTAGAGTCTTTGATTTTACATGCTGCTTAATAAACGCTTTTTTATCTATTGGTTTAGAAAATATATAACCTTGGATGTAATCGCATGCTAATTCTTTCAATAATAGATACTGATATGTTGTTTCAACCCCCTCAGCAACGACTTTTACATTTAGATTATGTGCCATAGTAATAATTGCTTTAACAAGTGCGATACTGTTTTCGTTGGTTTCTATATCTTTAATAAATGTCCGGTCAATTTTGAGTATGTCTATATCTAGACGTTGAAGGTAGGCTAGAGATGAGTAGCCGACACCAAAATCATCAATGGCAATATCTATGTTTATCTCGCTTAACCTTTTTAATTGATGCTGTATTGAAGAATCTGGATCCATTAAAGAGTTTTCAGTTACCTCAATTAAAATAGTGTGCGCAGGTAATTTATATTGCTTACTTGCTTTGATCCATTGATCAACCCAATCTCCGGCACGATCAATTTCGAGAGGGGAAGTATTCACGCTTATTTGAATCGGGGTGTCAGATAGCTTATTAAATTGTACTGTATCGCGTATTGATTGTGATTTTACCCAGTGACCAATATCACTAATTAAACCATTTTTTTCGGCTACAGGTATAAAGCTGTTTGGAGTAATTAAGCCACGTTCTGGGTGATTCCAACGAATTAAGGCTTCCGCTTTTTGTACTGTTGTACCATCAATCGAAAAAATTGGCTGATAGTACAGTTCAAATTGGTTTTCACTGATCGCAATTTTAATTTCCTCAATTAAGCGACGTTTTTCAATAGCCTGTTCTTCAATCACATATGAGAAAAATTCATAGCGATTACGTCCTTTCTTTTTAGATAAATACATAGCTTGATCGGCGCGCTTTACTAACTCTTCAACGGTTAACCCATCTGTAGGGAAAAAAGTTAAACCTATACTTGCTGTAACATTTACTTGCTCTTCTTTTATCTGAATACATTGCATTAGACTATGCTGAACTGCATCAGCTATTTTTGCTGCTGCAACAGTATCGTTTACACCTTCTAGAATAAGTGTAAATTCATCACCACCTAAACGTGCAACCGTATCTTGTTTTGAAATGCATTTCTGTAATCGCTCTGCAACTTGGTGTAATAGTAAGTCGCCATAATCGTGACCAAGGCTATCATTTATTTCTTTAAACCCATCTAAATCAATAAAGATGAGTGCAAACTTCATATTTTTTGTAGCAACTAAGTTTTGAATTTTTTCATAAAAATAGCGTCTATTTGGCAGATCGGTAAGTCCATCTTGGTATGCATATTGATGTAATTGAATATTTGCATTTTCAAGTTCTTTGGTTCGAAGCCGCACTTGATTTTCAAGTGAGCTTTCTCGCTGCTCTATAGTAGAAAGCATGTCGTTAAAGCATGTTGTAAGCTGACCTACTTCATCTTTAGATAGTTGTTTGGCACGTAAACTGTAATTATTTGATTTGGTAACTTTGTCAGCTATTTGTGCTAAATGTAGTATTGGGTTTAAAAAACGACGCCTAAGTGATAATGATAAAAGTAGGCTCACAGCGAATGTAAAACACATTAATATAGTAATAAATTTAGTATAAAAGACTGTTCTATCATTTAGATAGCTATCATTAGCTTGTATCTTAATTTCGCCATAATAATGTAAATCTAGAGTAAGAGCGGTAGTTACTTCAATGCTATGTCCGTCATATTCAAAAAAGTCAGGGGAGAGGGCAATTGCAAGCTGTTGACCGACCTTATTATTTACAACTACAGATATTATGTCCGAGCGAGTAAGTATTGGGTTAATTAACTCTTGTATAGCCTCGGTATCATCGAACATTAGTGCCGTTGTTATATTCGGTGATATCATTTTTGATAATGAATCCAAGCTTTGTATTTGCTCTTCTTTAGCACTCGTAACTTCATAAGCACTAAATACAATCGTAACAGTTGCGCTGGATACCAATGCAACGCTCATTAAAATGAATAAAAGTTTTTTATTCATCGTATTTAATGAAAATACTTTTTTCATTATTTTACCTATTCACAACGCGGGCGAGGCGTAAGACTTTTGAGCTCATAGTAATACCTGCATCTTTAAGCTTTAGTGGGTCTATCTCAAAACGAATTTTACCGCTGGAAAGAAAAAATCTAATATGTCCTCCGCTTTTAATAAATTCTGCACTTTCACCCACAATCATAATGTTGTGATAAGACGTAAGCTGTGATTTTTGCCAATCGGTAATAGTATCAGACGTAATAAAAAGTATATTACATGGTTCGAGAGACACTTCATTAAGTACCACGTGTAAACTTTGTAGAGGTGAATGTTTAATTTTACGATTCTTTAAAGCAACATTCGCAGCATAAATAAAACTTTTATCGGGGCTGCATATCGTAAAGTATTCATTTTCATTTAATTGGACAGGCCATTGACCAAAGCGGGCAAAGTTATATAAAAAGCCTGCTTTTAACATATACTCTTTTTCCATAGCACTGCTGTTCGTACTAAATAAAAGTACAAATGTAATTGTTAAACTATGCAGCAGACCTTTAAATTTAAGCATTTTATTAACTTAAAACTTTATTGTTATTGTAAACGTAATACATTCATCAATGTAATTAGGTATTGTATAAGTTTCGCGTGTATTATTATATTCAATATGAGAACCAGCAAACAAGTTTTTGCCCGAAAGAGCTGCTGCCCAAGTATGATTGATTTGCCAATTCCAAGTTAAGTCTAATGCTGTATAGTTGTCGGCTTCATATGCATCTGAGTTCTCTACACGTAATGCTGTAAAAATGGTGTGATCAGTAAATAGGGTATAATTTGCTTTTGCGAATAGCTGCCTATTTGATGAGTCAAAGCCAATAGACGGGGCTGTGCCTTCAGGTAAATTGTAATCGATATTTGTGTAACTATAACCAAGCTCTGTACTAAGAGAATCAATTGGTTGCCAAGATAAAACAATATCAAACCCCTTAGTTGTCGTTTCTCCAACTGAGACAAGATCGAAGTTAATCTCTGTTGTTGTTAATGACTGAGCAGCTTGTTCAAATTGCCCAGCTTGAAAAAACGCGACTGCAGGTAGAAATTGCTCAAACTGTGTGTTTAATTTAATAGCGGCAACATCTGTTGCGTTAGTATGATAAGCAGAAAAATCTAATGCCCAATCATTGTTGGTAAAACGATAGCCCAATTCATAAGATATATAATTTTCGGACTTTACTTTATCGTTGCCATTTAGAAAAGTTGCAATCCGATAATCATCAATTACAGGTATATCTGTTTTAACCCCAATAATATCTATTATTTTGGTACCGTTAACTTTAAAATTATCGTTAAACTCTATTAAAGTAGGAGTGCGTACACTTCGCGATATAGCCCCCCAAGTTAAATGATTTTCAATGGGTTTATATACTAACCTTGCTGACGGTTGGTTTTCCCACCCAGTTAAGTCGTTATGATCTAATTTAGTTCCAATAATGAAGTCGAGTGTATTGGGTACAAAATTGTATTGCGCCTGAACAAGCCCACCATATTGCCTAAGGTTATCTAAGTCTTTGTCGCTATCTAAAAACACACTTTCAGCAAACGAAATCGCATTATATCGGTAGTTCAATCCCCAATCTAATTGTAATGATTGGTATATAAAATTCATCTGATAATCAATATCTAACGATTCAAAATTTTCTTTTATATATGTTTGATCACCATTTTGTTTAAGCCAAGAGACCTGCAGCATTTGATTTGCATTTGTAGATATTCGATTCTCTATGCGCGTCATCATACGCGAATCTGTGCGTTTTAAATCATCAGAAAAAGAAATGTTTGTGTTAGTTTCATCAACAACACCGCGATAGTTTTGACCCAGCTTAGAATGCGTAACATCCCCCTGAAACAATGCAGACCATTCATCACTTGGAGTAAAATCAGCTCTTAAACCAAATGAGTGCTGTTTAGTTGTATCATTAGGGGTAAGCGAAATTCCTTTTTTTGAAGCATTTGAGTTTTTAATATGACCATAAACTCTGTAACTACCCTTATTACTAATATCGCCACCATAGCGTAAGTTAGCATCTGTGTTTATTTGATTACCCGTTGTCGCGTTTGCGTATCCACCGCGAGTATCAATACTATTTTTTGTAATAATATTTATAACGCCATTGTTTGCGTTACTGCCCCATAAAAGTCCGCCTTGTCCACGAATCACCTCTATACGTTCAATATCATACAACGGTACGTTAAGGGTTTCCCAGTAAACGGCTGCGAACTTTGGAGTGTACAAGCTCTGACCATCAATCATTACTAATAGCTTGCTAGAAAAACGAGATGCTACACCTCGAGAAGATATAGCCCACTGATTATTGTCCAATTGTCTAACAATAAGTCCAGGTACCATTTTTAGCGCTTCAGGTACTGATGTAGCACCTGAGCTAGTAATTTGCTCTTTGCCTAAAACATAAATAGAAGAAGCGGTATCAAAAGCTGATTGCGTTCTTTTCATTGCAGAAGTGACCTGCACATCCATTCCCATTAGAGTATCAAGATCGAGATCTTCGTCTTCAAATGGAGCGGCCGCAATAAACGGAGAAATAAAAAGTAATGGCCACAAAAAGTGTTGTGATGTTTTCACCGACGCGTCTCCCGCACAATATAAAAATCAAAAACAGTGATTGTTTTTATAAAACATGTGTTATCACACAACATTAACATATGTTTATAGTGTGAAAGCATTTTATATGATGAATAGTATAAATATTTTTGTATTAGATAAAAATTTATACTTATTAGATTCAAATAATTAAGTATGTAGCATAGTATATTTAGGTACATCTGCAATTGCGTACCTAAAAAAGTTAAAAGTAAACTTTATAAAATAGCTAAATACTGCAACATTAAATTTATTTATTGTAGCGACGTTAAATTTTTAGTGTAAAAAAGATTTTTATTAGTCAAAACTACATTCTATTTCGCTAGAGCATTATTTTCCTTTGCTTTTTTTATAAGTATACGAATACTAAAATTAGCTTCATTTGCTTTTAAGGCAAGCAAAGTATGACAAAAAATGAGTTTATAAATTTAGAAGAAGTGCTCAATTTAATGCTCGACGCGGTATGTGTTGTTGATAAGCAAGGTACCTTTGTTTTTGTTAGCGCTGCATTTGAGCAAATTTTTGGGTATAAAGCAGATGAAGTTGTCGGGGAAAAGATGATTAATTATGTCTACGAAAGCGACCATCATAAAACATATAATGCTGTTGATTCATTATTATCTGGAGAAGTAATAAATCCACGATTTGAAAACCGCTGGCTCAGAAAAGATGGGGAAGTAGTAAATATATTATGGTCTGTTCGCTGGTCAGAAGAACATCAAGTTAGAGTGGCGGTTGCTCACGATATTACCGAACGTAAAAAAATGGAAGAACAGCTTTATTATATTGCTAGGCACGATGCACTTACAGAGTTACCAAATCGTTCGTTATTAATGGAGCGGCTACAGAAAGCAATTATAAAAGCACAAAAAGAGAACTCATTTTTTTCATTGTTATTTATAGATATTGATGGTTTTAAAGCGGTAAATGATACTTATGGGCATGACGTTGGTGATAAACTTTTACATAGTATTGCACAACGACTCAATAGTGTAACGAGGGAATGTGACACCGTAGGGCGTTTAGGTGGGGATGAATTTTTGATTATTTTAGACAATCTAAATTCACCAAGTGAAGCCAACATAATAAAACGCAAAATTCTCGCACAATTTAAAATGGTATTTAAATTTGATGATGTTTATTTAAACATTTCGCCAAGTATTGGAATTGCTAATTACCCTGATAATGGTGAAACTGACCATCAACTAATTAAGCATGCTGATCAAGCAATGTATAAAATTAAAAAATCAGGCGAAAATAAAGCGACTTATTCAACAAACTAATTTTTATTACTGCATAAAGTTTTATTAAAAAAGCCAGCAAATACATGTACCTTACTTACTTACCGATAAAAATATAGCCGAAAAAATCACTTTTAAAACAATAATTGGATTACAGAATAGTTGGTTTTTTCTTTTTTTTAAGTAACGATTAGTTAAATTGAAGGGAATATATACAGCACCTTTAATATTACTTATTAATCCGATTATTTAGATACAACAATATTGGCTTATAGGGACAAAATAATTTAATCTGGCCGTATAAACAATTATTAAATTATCTGCCTTATGAGTCTTATTTTATCTCTTGCTTTAGCAAGTATTCCCGCATTACCAGAGCCCGTAGCTAATAACGCAGTTGCAAAAGTATCAATACAAAACCAAACCTACTTTTTAAGTTTTATGGGTTTGAGTCACGACAAAAAGCATTCATCAGTACACAATAAAGTATGGGCACTTAAGTTAGGTTATTCACAATGGCAAGCTAAAACGGGTGTACCTTCGAGTTTGTCAATAAAAGGGCGCTTAGCAAGTACCGCTGTTGGCTTAGGTGAATATGCATATGTATTTGGTGGTTATACAGTAGCAAGCGATCATACAGAAACATCAAGTCCTGACGTATACAAATACGATGTAATAAATGACACCTACAGCCAATTAGCTAATATGCCAGTGCCGGTTGATGATAGTGTTGCCCTTAGTTATAAACAACGTTACATATACTTAATTAGTGGTTGGCATAACGACGGTAACGTAAATTTAGTCCAAGTTTATGACACGCAAAATAATACATGGCAACAAGCTTCACCATTTTTAGGGCAACCAGTATTTGGTCAAGCAGCAGCTATTAACGGCAATACAATTGTTATTTGTGATGGCGTTAAAACACAAGCAAATCCAGATTCACGTCGTTCGTTTGCAGGTGTTGCGCAGTGTTTAAAAGGTACTATAGACGAAACTAATCCGTTAAAAATAGATTGGCGTACATTGCCACACCCAACAGGGACTGCACATTACAGAATGGCAGCCACCAGCTATAACGGTAATATTTATATGTTAGCGGGTTCTAATAATCCTTATAACTACAGTGGTATTGGTTATGACGGAAAACCTGCACCAGCCAGTAATCATGTTTGGCGTTTTAATGTTGAAAAAAATAAATGGCAAGTTTTATCAGCCCTTAAAGTAGCAAGTATGGATCACCGTGGTTTACTTGAGCATCAAGGTGTTTTATATCGAATTGGTGGCATGAATAACACACAACAAGTAAGTGCTGACGTACTGGGGTATCAGGTAGAAAAATGAGCACATTATATATTACCGGAGCCGGAGTAAGTGCTGCTAGTGGCATTCCTACTTTTAGAGGTGAAGATGGTTACTGGACTATTGGCAGCAAAAACTATACCCCAATAGAAATGGCCACGCGTGCTATGTATAAGCGTGCCCCAATGGAGTTTTTAGCATGGTATTACCATCGTTTTGCAACGTACCGAAATCATGGTCCTAACGATGTACACCACTGGCTAAGTGATAAAAGCTTAATTACTCAAAATATAGATGGGCTTGATGGTAAAGCGGGTAATAAAAATTATATTGCTATTCATGGAAGGCTCGATCAAATGACGCTATTTCATGAGCAAGGCGATGATGTTACTCCATTTACTACACCGTGGGATAAGGTTGACGAAAGCAATTTACATGAATCTTTATTTGACGTGTTTAACATTCAAAGTCAGGTACCAATAATCAATCGCTCTTATAAGCCATTTGTTTTATTATTTGATGAATATTACACCGAGTTATATCGTATCAGTGAAGCTCAACAACGTATGAATGAAGCTGAAAAAATCGTATTTATGGGTACATCTTTTAGCGTTAACATTACACAAATGGCATTAGATATCGCGCGCAATAACAATATTGAAATAGAAGTGGTAGATCCAGAGCCAACTCATGTTTTACACCCCAATGTAAGTTATAAAAAAATGACGGCGTTGGAATACATTCAAAATAACTAAAATAGAGCGCGTTGTAAGTATTTGACGCGCTATTTATATTTTATTTACAATTTTGTAGACCTTTTATCTATTCAACTATGTATGTTGTTCTATAATCTTAATGAATAAAAGCAATCGCTTTATAAAAAACATAACAATATTGAAGAGATATAAATGAGTGATTTAACTGCAATAGCCAATTTATCAATATTATTAGTAGAACCTTCCGATGTTCAACAAAAACTAATTATAAAATCGCTGACCCAGTGCAGTGTAAACCAAATTGAAACCGCTACTACACAAGCACAAGCTTTGGCTATGCTTGAAAGGTATCAACCTGATTTAGTGATTAGCAGTATGTACTTTGCTGATGGCACCGCAGACTCGCTACTACAAAAAATCAGATCAACTGCGAGTACCGAAAACCAAGCATTTATGTTGGTGTCGACTGAGCGCAATAAAAAATACCTTGAGCAATTAAGACAGTCGGGGGTATTAGCTATATTACCAAAACCTTTTAGTGCCAAAGCGATTACACGCGCGCTAAAAGCTACATTAGATATTATTACTGAAGAAGAAGTTGAGCTAGAACATTTTGATGTAACATTACTACGAGTTTTAGTCGTTGATGACAGCCGCTTTGCACGCAAGCATATTATTCGTGTACTTGCTGGTATGGGAATACCGGCACCCGTTGAGGCTGAGAATGGTAAAGAAGCGATTGAATATTTAAATGAGCAGTCGTTCGATTTAATCGTAACTGATTACAATATGCCAGAGATGGATGGAAAAGAACTAACCGAAACAGTTAGGCGTTCAAATAGTTACTCACATATTCCTATTTTAATGGTTAGCTCTGAGGCAAACGAAACACACTTAGCTAACATTGCGCAAGCAGGCGTTGACGCTATTTGCGACAAACCGTTTGAGCCAGCAACCGTAAAGAACTTGCTGTTTAAAATAATGTCTTAAACTATTAACTCTAAGGCTAACGGTAAACATATTAGCCTAAACGAATAAAACAAAAAGCAGCGCTTATTAAAAGTGGCTGCTTTTTTACTATTAATGACTAAGTGCACTATAAAAACCGAATGCCACAAAACATAATATAGTCTCAATAGCGGTATCAAGTATGCGCCTTGTTATTAAGCTACAGCTGCCCTAATCTATAAATGAGTAATGCGGTTTTTTTGATATTTTTATCAAGGCTGGTCAAATCAGCCGTTTCGTTTTTAGTGTGTGCGCCGCTGCCCATTAAGCCTAAACCATCAAGTGCCATATCAACATGGTTTGCTGCAAACGAAATATCAGCTGCGCCGGCATTTCGTGGATTGGCAGCNCAGCCACTTTGTTGTAACCTAAATCGTGACTAGTATCGCTATACATTTCCAATAGTTTTTGATTACCCTCAGTGAGTGCCATTGGTGGGTAACCATCTTCAAAAATAAGCTCTGCTTTACTGCCACTTAAACTATTGCTAGTAATGAGTTGCATTGATCTTTTTGCATTTTCTAATTGCTTAGGCGAAAGCGCACGTAAATCACCAGCAACATGTACTTTTTGAGCAATAACATTACTTTTACCAAAGGCAGTTGCCGAAGAGTTTGTACTATTGTAGTCAGCAGTCGTACCGCCAACAATTAAGCCAGGGTTAAACGTTAAATTAGGCTGTGTAGCAAGTTGTTCTCTAAAGCTATTTAAAATGCGTGATGCCTCGTAAATAGCACCATAACCTACATTTTCATTAAATATTTGTGATGAATGTGCAGCGTTTGCGTCTACAGTTAATGTCCAACCTGTATAACCTCGGCGCGCCGCCATGGCGGTTTTAATGTTGTTATCACCATTTTCATAACCTAAGGCTACATCTGCCCAAATAGCGGCACCAACAATAGCTTGTTTAGATAAACTAAGCGGGCGACCGCTGCTTTCTTCATCGCCAGTAAGTAATACTTTTATGCTCACGTTTTCAAGTAAATTAAGGGTTTGTAAGCTTTTAAGAGCGGTAATTATTATAGTGTTACCGCCTTTCATATCGGCAACACCAGGACCACTGGCTGTATCGGCATCAAGCTGTTTGTAAGTGGTAAAGTCATCGTGCTTGGCAAATACTGTATCTAGATGGCCGATCATCAGTATTTTTATTGCATCGGGGTTTTTACTCTCATATGTTGCTAATACATGCCCAGCACGATTAAACGCACTGCCATCAAGCCACTCCACTTCAAAACCAATGGCTGCTAATTGCTTACTTGTAAGCTCGCCTACTTTTTTTACGCCTTCTATATTAAGTGATCCGCTATTAATATTTACAGCTTGTTCTATTTCTTGCAGTGCCTGGGGAGTGTTTTTATCGACTTGCTCTACAATGTCGCGCTCATTTTTATCTAAAGCGGCATAGCTTGTAAGCGGTAAAGTACTAGCGATTGTGAGAATAAGTGCATGGCTAAATTTAAAAAATGACATAACAGCATAATAAGTGAGAAATAAGAGTATTTAATATGAAGTAAAATTAATTAGGATTCAATAGGGAGGGGGTTATGATAGTTAACTTATTTTATAAATAAGAATGAGTTGCAAGTATAAGAGTTATGATTAATGCGAGTTATTGGATTTTAATAACGATCTATGATGTAAATTTATAACTAACAACAAATCTGTGTATTTAAACAGTTGTTTGTATTTTGTCTAATATTACTGCTCTCCACCATTTTGGGGTTGTGCTGTATTTAAAAAAGTTAAGGCGGAACTAGCTGTTTACAAATACTTGTTTTATAGCTAGGGTAAAACCATTGTAATATAAGAACATTTGTCGGTTTTTAGACGACAAATATCGTAGACTAAATTGTAAGATTTATAGGTATAAACAATGAGTAACTTAGTTGTATTAATAACGGGTGCTAATAGGGGTATCGGTTTCGAATTAGCCAGACAATACCTTATAAATGGATGGACAGTAATTGCTACCTGTAGAAATCTAGAAACGGCGGTTGGTTTAGTTTCATTGAAAGGTAAGTTTCCAAATAAATTGTCTATTGAATTAATGGATATCACTTGCCCTGAAAATATTAAGACGTTGGCAGGTAAACTTAGCGAGGAAAATATCAAATTAGATTTAATAGTAAATAATGCGGGATATTTGGATCGAGAAAACACAAGTATCCATACTATTAATTATGCTAATGCTGAAATGAGTTTTAAAGTGAATTCACTTGGACCACTATATTTAACTCATTGCTTTTTACCTTTAATGAATAAAAAACGCTTATGTAAGATAGCTGTTATTTCTTCTGCTATGGGATCTTTGTCGCTAGAACAAAGTGTGGATTGGTATGGTTATCGAATGTCTAAAGCAGCAGCCAATATGCTAGTAGTGAACTTATCAAAAGAGCTTGTTAATGATAATGTCGCTGTGGTGGCTGTTCATCCCGGCTGGGTTCAAACAGATATGGGCGGCTCTACAGCAAGTGAAAATGTAGTAGATTCGGCTCTTGGGGTTATGAACGTTATTCTGAATTTATCTATTGATAATACGGGTAACCTTTATAGTTTTAATGGTGATGAGTTACCGTTCTAATAAATCTAAAAACACGCTATGAGGTGGATAACTAGTAAAGTCAGTTATTAATTGCAAATTTTAAAACTGCTGAGCCTGTTTGTTTTAAGCCCATTAAATATGTCGATTCATCTTAGGGTGTTAACGCGGTTTAAGATCCATAACCCATTCATGCCACGCTTTAGGTGTGTGTTTAATAACGGTGTAATGATATTTATTAGTGCTTGTTGGGTGTACACAAATATCATGTTTTTTATCGGTCGAATTAATGCCACTGAGTACACAAAATCATCAACGTTATATGCTTTTATTTTAAAGCGCCTACGGGTAAAGTTAAGAATGAAATGTGCTTAAATCTCGTTTCTCACAGGTCTTAATATAGTTTTGGTTGGCAATCCCTGAGTATGCTTTTTTGAAATCGAGATGATTTGTTGGCTACAAACATCTAGCCCATATTTAGCACAAGCCGCTATCAGGTTTAATAACATTAGTATTAAACTTGATAGTCCAAAATCTACCAATCAAAGTTTAATTAGTCGGCATTAAATAGATTTCGCGTACGCTGTTGCGCTGGTTTGCTTCAATAGTAAACAGTACAGCGTCGGCTACATC
Source organism: Pseudoalteromonas sp. TB64 (assembly GCF_000498095.1). GTDB lineage: Bacteria > Pseudomonadota > Gammaproteobacteria > Enterobacterales > Alteromonadaceae > Pseudoalteromonas. The sequence goes on along the minus strand of NZ_AUTQ01000164.1, from coordinate 12,249 downwards.
TTGTGGGTCGAGTTTATCGGGTTTTGCTTCATCAAAAAACGGAGTGTTTACCATACCTGGTGCTATGGTTGTGCAGCGTCCGTTCCACTGGCTCATTTCCTCAGCTAAGTTTTGCCCAAAGCCATAAGCAAACCATTTAGTTGCCCCGTAAATAGAGCCTCCTAATGGCTTACGACCAGCAGCTGAGCTGGTTAATATAAAGTGACCTTTGTTTTGGCGTAAATGCGGCAGTGTTAGTTTTGCAGTCCATAGCAGCGCTTTAATGTTTATGTCGATCATCGCTGACCATTCATCTGGGTCACCTTTTTCGGTGCCTGCGGTTGAAACGCCCATGCCTGCGTTGGCAAAGGCTACGTCTAATCGACCAAACTTTTCAATGCCTTTGGTAACAACGTTTTCAAGCGCGGTGAAGTCGGTTGCATCTGCGGCTACACCCAATGCCTTATTTGAGCCTAGCGACTCGACTAACTCCGTTAACTTATCTTCGCGTCTAGCGGTAAGTATTACTTTATGGCCGTTGTTAACAAGGGTTCTAGCGGTTGCTTCGCCAATGCCACTTGAAGCGCCAGTTATAAGTACTATTTTTTCTTTTGCCATAGATGACCTCTTTAATGAACGTTAAAAACTTAAAATCACCATACCAATAAACAATTAACCTACATTGAATAGTCGTTATAAATTAGCCATAAATAGCGGTGCTTTACGCTTCAATAATCATGATTTTAAAGTCGTTATTAAAATTGAAATAAGTGATTAAAAAAGGTAGGTTTAAATTTTTTATTCTATATACTCGCGCCACTTCTTTTGAAGTCGGTTTTTATTAAATTTAACCATAATTTTGCTGAGTTTCAGCCTCATTTATCGGAACAAACATGAAAGATAAACTTTTAGCGTTTTGGCAAAGCCATTCAGAAACAATCATCACTTTAGGATACAAGGTGATTTTAGCGTTGGTGATTTTAATTGCGAGTGCCTTAATTGCACGTTCGGTTAAAAATGCGATTAAGAATTCTAAATCACCATTAAAAAAGGTGGACAGTACGCTGCTCCCGCTTTTATCGAGTATTGCTGGTTATTTAGTTTATATAATTGGTGGGCTATTTATTTTAGATATTTTTGGCGTTAACACAGCCAGTTTAATTGCGCTAATGGGGGCTGCTGGCTTGGCTATTGGTTTAGCGCTTAAAAATACACTGAGTAATATTGCTGCAGGTATTATGCTGCTAATACTTAGACCTTTTAAAATAGGCGATTTTGTTGATGCCAGTGGCACGCTTGGCACAGTGAGTGAAATACACTTATTTACTACTATTTTTAAAACTACCGACGGCCTTTACATTGCATCGCCTAACGGCAAGGTATGGGGTGGAAATATTAAAAACTTTACTCGTAATGGCAAAAGACGAATGGATATAGTGGTGGGTATTTCGTATGCAGATTCTATTGACGTTGGCTTAAATGTGCTTAAAGAATTAGCTGCATCAGAGGGCAGATTACTAGCAGAGCCTGCACCTAAAGTAATGGTGACATCGATAGGCGAAAGCGCGGTGAATATTCAGTTGCGTGCGTGGGCTGTTAATGGTGATTATTGGCAAACCGTGTGGGATTTAAATAAACGCGTTAAAGAAGCAATTGAAGGTGCTGGGCTGAGTATTCCGTTCCCGCAGCGTACGCTTCATATATCTGAGTCGATGGCGTCGGCAATAACGGTAAGTAAAGACGTATAAATTTTATTAGCATAAACACAAATAAAAATAGCGAGCCTTGGCTGTAATGCCGATCATTTAAGAAATAGCTAATAGCACTTGAATGATCTTCTAGGTATGTAAGAATCCGAATTCTTTTGCCGAATTCGGATTTTTTTATGCAACTTTCTAATGCTCTCGATATTATCAACAACATCAAGCCTAATGAAGTTGAAACACTCGCAGATTTACTCCCTTTATTCTTTATCGAAGAAGCCTATGCGTTGACCGAAGCCGTTACACTATGAAAAAAAAAGCTAACCCTAGAATCAATGGCTTGATTGTTGATTGGTATGGTTTTTATAATGAAAAATCGATGACTGATGTAGTTAACATGCTCAATATTGTTGACCGAGAGGGTAAGCCATTTGTTACGCCAAGCGGCTTAACTTAGCGTCGTAAAAAACCTTGGTGAAGCCGCCAAGCAAGCGTTGTTTGAATGCACCCAAATACATTGGAATGGACTTACTTTGCTTGGTGTCGATGGTACTGTTTGGCGTACGGATGACTCATTCCAAAACAATGAAGCCTTTACAAAGCCGACCAATACACAATATCTACAAGTCAGAATAGTGTGTTAAATGGAGCTGAGCAGCCATTTAATAACGGGTAGCGCTTTTGATGATTACAAGGTCAATGAAAAGCTTATTGAAACCACACCAGATAACAGTCTCACTTTATTTGATAAAGGTTTTTATTCTTTAGGGCTTTTACATAAATGGCAAACGACGGGGAATGAACACTATTGGCTAATACCACTGAAAAAAATGTACAATATGATGTTATTCAGACATTAGGGCGTAATGATAAATTAGTCCAGCTTAGCAGCAACCCAAGAGCAAGAAAATGTGGTCAACGCTGGCTGACACATTAGTCGCAAGGTTATTGACTCGAAAAATAAAGGGTAAGTCATACAGTGTGGTGACATCTATGATAGATCCTATATCCGTCAGCAGGTATAGGGGATTTATACAGTCACAGTTGGGAAATAGAGCTTGGTTATCGTGAACAAAAGCAATATATGCTTGCTAATAGATTAACGTTAAGAAGTCGTTTACCAGCGCTTGTAAAGCAAGCACTGTGGGGAGTGTTGCTTACTTATAATATGGTGCGATATCAGATGGTGAAAATGTGGCACACATTAAAAGATGATTATTTACCGTACCAACTAAGTTTCAATGGTCGTTTAGCTCCAATAATGAGGCTACTTGTTGGATTAGCTTGTTTAACACCTGGAGCAATACCACATCAGTTAAAATACTTTTATGCCATGGCAGAAAACCTAATTCTAGAGCCTCGAAGAGAGCAATGTTTTCCTCGTTTAGTCAAGCAAAGACCGGAGCGGTACGCTAGAAAAAAAAGCCGCTCACCTTAAGTGAACGGCATTAGAGTCTTAACTCGTTATTTTTATTTTTAATATATTTGGTTATGTTTGTTAATAAATTGATAGTTGAATTTTAATGAGGGTATAATGTAGGGATATTATTAAATTAAAATTTGGTGTCAAGGATGGCTGTAAAAAAATATCTACGTCTGTTTTTTCTGTGTGTGTCTGTAAATACTCTACTAGCGTGTGGCAGTGGAGGAACTTCAGATTCTTCCGAAACCCCCGTGAAATCTCCTGAAACTGTAACTCAAACATATATCGTAACCGCGATTGATGGTTATTTACGTTCTGCAGTTGTTTGGCTAGATCTTAATGATAATGGAATACAGGATGCGGAAGAACCCAGCGGTATTACTCAGGCTAATGGAAAAGGAGTACTTACTCTTTCATCTGAAATTAATCCGGAAGATTATAGTGTGATCTTATTTGCTGAAGGGGGTAAAACATTTGATGAAAGCTTAAATAGGGTTATTAATAAAGACTTTATATTAGCTTCACCAAAAGGTGAAAAATTAATCACTCCTTTAACGACACTTGTTTATTTGAAAAATAGAAAGACGCTTAATATAAACTCCGCTACTTCTCAAATTAGTCAATTATTAAATGTAACCTCACCAAGTTTATTCGAAGACTTTATTATTAAAGGTCATGCCCAGAATGAATCCGTGGCTGCTGATTTAGTTCGCCTTGCTATTGTTCCTGAATCAGAGGCGAAATTGCTTAATGCTATAAATAATAGTGAGACTATATTCAATGAACTAAACGAGTATTTAGTATTAAGAGAAAGAGATAATAGCCAAATATATATTGTTAGAGATAGCACCGGTAAGTTGTCAGGCGATACAGATTTAGATGGTATTGCTGATAGTGAAGATTCAGATATTGATGGGGATGGTGTATTAAATACACAAGATACTTTCCCATATAATATATCAGAATGGAATGATCTAGATAATGATGGTATTGGCGATAATAGCGATCCTGATATTGATGGCGATAATGTATCTAATGCTTCAGATGTGTTTCCATTCGATGCAACTGAATGGGATGATCTAGATGGTGACGGTATTGGTAATAATAGCGATCTAGATATAGACGGTGATGGTATCCTCAATGATGAAGATGAAAACCCATACATAGCTGAATATAATACAATTAAGAACCCAGGTAGATTAATTATAGATCAAACAATTGAAGGTGATATTTCTCAAGGTCAATGGCAGTATTTTACCGTTGAAGTACCTGAAGATAGAATGCTAAATATTACGTTATTTAATTTATCGGGCGATATTGATTTATACATAAAAGAAGATAATTCCCCAACCAAATTTGAGTATCAATGTCGTTCTAATTTAGGTTCTACTCAAAATGAAAGTTGTGCAATACGTGTTCATCAGGCTGCTTCCTACCACATTGGTATACTCGCGAAAGAAGGCGCGACTTTTAATTTATTAGCCACGACAGAAAATGTTATATATAAAAAGGCAATGCTACTTTTACACGGATTAGCTTCAAGTCCTAGTACATGGGATGCAATGGTAAATGACGATAGCTTTTTTAATGGTCAATGCCAAATATTAACTACTAACGATAATATTCTTCCAGTAGTTGAAGCTAATAGTGACGGTATTAGCTGTTTTAATTTGGAATTTGGAGCATTTGATCGAGAAGGCATTTATGCAAGAACAGGATTAGATAATAAATCATGTATTAATGCTTTGGGTTGTGATGGTGATTTTACCTCTTTTGAAGGCTTAGGTTACGAAGTAGAAAAGGCTGTAGAGAAAATAGTTGATTCTTTAGGTGAAGATACTGAAATATTTTTATTTGGTCATAGCCGAGGTGGTCTAGCAGCTCGCTCTTATTTGCAGAATGATGAAGCTATGTATAAGTCTTTTGTTAAAGGGTTCGCAACAACAGGAACTCCACATCAAGGTTCTCCATTAGGGCGTTTTTATCAATATATGAACGACAATTGCATTCCAGAAAGTACTTATCGACAAGATGGCGGAAAGTGTGAAGATAACTGGGAAGTTGTTGAGATGCTTAACGGCACAAGAAGATACTTTATAATTCGTAAAGGACCAGAATATAATATGGACTTGCAATCGCCAAGTATCGATTTTTTATCACCAGAATCACCAGAAATACTAAGCTTAAATAGCGACTTAACAAGTCTTGATGGCTTAATCATAGGGCAACTTGCTTATCAAGGTACTGACTTTGGAGTATTGAGTAAGAGCGCGGGCTTACTCGGAAATGAGTTATATGATTTGTATGCTTATCGAGCTATCTTCGGGGGCGATCATCCGCATCCGGAAACGCTAAGGTATATTGAAAACGGACAAACAAGAGCTTCATTTATTGGTGATGGAATTGTACCTGTTTATAGCCAAAAATTGAGTTTGTTGTTAGAAAGACAAGGTATATCAATTACTAAAGAAGATACACAAACAGCTGTAAATATTTTGCACACAGAAGAGACTGAAAGAGTAACCGATATTTTTAGGTTGCTTGATGCTTTATATACAGATTTAGAGTGGAAATAAGTATTATGAAAAAAGTGATACTTTTAACTTTTATATGTTTACTGGTAGCGTTTACTTTTTATTGGTTTTTACCTGTTGTTCAGTATGTAGAGTTACCGGTGAATACAGATGCTAAATCTAGAGGGATTAAAGATACTGTATCTAATGTACAAACACACCAAACAGACACTACTTTGGCTACCTCTAAATCATCAAAAAATGTCAAAGATAATAATGTTGAAATGAAAGAACTCAGTGATGAGGATGCTTTAACTGTTACTAAAACGCTTTTGAATCGTGTTTATAACAGTGAAACCATTGATTTTATTGCTGAAAAGGAACTGTTGAATTACTTGATAAACACGAAGAATGAAGGTGTTTATCAATTTATTATTGAAAAACTACAATCAGCAATTAAGGGTAATAAAAATGACGACAGGTTAATTGAATATAGTTTAAGTCTTTTAGCAGCAATAGACACCCAAAGAGCGAGTGAAGTGTTTTTTGGTTTTGTTGCCGAAGATGACTGGCAAGGATCGAGGGCTATATATAACGTTAAAAAGTCGATAGAAAAACTAAATCGAGGTGGTCAATACACCGCTTTAGCGCAGCAAGCATTTACAATTGCGAATGAAGAAAACCCATTTATTGGCGAGTTAGCTACTACAATCGCTCGGCATGCACAGGCTGAACAAATAGAGTATTTATTTGGTTATATTGATGAAAAATATGAGAGTAAGCGCATGTTTGTTAAGCGTGCGATGAACACTATTCATGATGAATCTTTAGTTCCTCATATAGCAGGATATTTAACAGATAACTCCACCGCCANATATGGGGCAATACGAAGCGGCTGCCGCCTTAATCAAATGGAGTTCTACACAATCAAAAAGCTCTGCTGAGCAAGTAGAAAAACTGTTTGATATCGCAGTACAAAGAAGCCCTTCTACAAAAAGAGCAATAGAAAAAGAACTACATATTCAAAGTTTTGTAAGTACCGAGGTAAAATTGGTGATTGCTAATGCTGCGAATAAAAAACGTTGAAACAATAATGCAGCGACACTTATGTCGCTGCATTATGAAATTGTTAACCTTCTAATTGAAAGTCGTACACTGAGCCTAAGCTAAGTAGCTGCGTAAGCTCATCTAGAGCTTGGTAGCTTTCAGTTAATAGTGCTGAGTCTGCAAAGTCGTTAGCAGTTAATTTATCGCGGTAGTTACGTTTTGCCCAATCACACAATAGGGTGTATTTAGTGTCGGTCAAAATAACCTCAGGGTTTACTGCAGCAAGTTCTTGCTCGTTAAGGGCTACACGTAAACGCAAGCAAGCAGGGCCGCCGCCATTTTGCATACTTTGACGAAGGTCGAAAAACTGCACTTGGTTTACTGGGTTATCTGCCATGATCATTTCTTCAATGTAGGCATTTACTGCGCTGTTACGTTTACACTCTTGTGGTGCTACTAATAACATAGAACCATCGGCTAAGCTCACTAGCTGGCTATTAAATAAGTAACTACTTACTGCGTCTTGAATACTTACTTTACTTGTTGGTACTTCAATAATATAAAATTCTTTACTGCCAATATACGCTTCTCGAATGTCTTGCAGTGCTTGTTTTTGATTTAAAAAAGCTTGCTGGTGGCATAAAAGAACGTTGGCATTTCCTACTGCAATCACATCGTTATGAAACACACCTTGGTCAATCACATCTGGATTTTGCTGCAGTAAAATTTGGCTTGAATCTTTTAAGTTATGCAAACGACAAATTGCTTCTGAGGCTTCAAGTGTTTGCCTTGCTGGAAACTTAGCTGGTTTTGGTAGTTGGCTATTAAAAGCACTGGCACCAAATACAAACATTTCAAGACCTTCGTCGCCGTGGTTATCACAAAAGCGAGTATGGTTTGCTGCACCTTCATCACCAAAAAAACCTTGGTCGGGTAAATGAGTATGGTGCGCAAAGTACTTGTCGTTATTAAACATTGCTTTTAATAAGCGTGTTGTAGTGGCAGGCTCTAATGAGCGATGAAATTTATTATTTAAGTTTGCTGAAGTAAAATGTACTTTGCCGTCGGTTGTATCAGGAGATGGCGATACTGTAGCTGCATTTGCTGTCCACATTGCAGACGCTGAATAACACGCGCGTAATAATATAGGATCTGCTTTAAATGCTTTGTGAATTACTTGAGCATCGTTGCCTGTAAAGCCTAAACGGCGCAATACGTTTAAGTCGGGGCGTGCATGGGGAGCAAATACACCTTGAGTTAGGCCTTTGTCGTGCATGGCTTTCATTTTTTCAAGACCTTGAAGCACAGCCTCTTGAGGGTTTGAAAAACTTGCAGCATTATTTAACGAGGCAACATTACCGTACGACAAACCAGCATAGTTGTGAGTAGGACCAACTAAACCATCAAAATTAACTTCCAAAGCGTGCATACACGTTCCAACTAAAAATTTTTAATAGGGTGCAACAATACAACGCAATAGGGCTGCTTGCAAAGTTATAAACGCAGTGTTTTTACTAATTTTTTGATGTTTTTATATGTATGATTTTTTGTAGGGAGCTTCGTTTTTATATTCGGTGGCTAAGAAGTAGTTGAAGAAGGTTTATTCATCAATTTCATAGTGCGCAAAAGCTTAGCATAAAGTAAGTTTATATAATGAAGCTTTATGCCAAGCCTTTACACAATACGATGTTACTTAACATAGGCGCGTTCTTTTTCTGCCGTAGTACGAGTATTAGTTGGGTCGTTAACTTGCCAAACGCTAATGTCTAAACGCCATAAAAGGTAAAGGGTATGGTATAAGTTGTACATGGTTTTTTCCTTGGTATTTTCACTGAACACATCAGTCTATAGGAAGAAGTATGCCAACATTAAGTTGAATATTTTATGAATAGAAATCATATATTTAGTATTTAAGTGTAAATACATACTTAAGAGTTAGCACCAAAGTGGTGAAGCCTTGCAAAGTAATATACCAATACAGTGCATTTCAAACAGAAGCCCTGCAACTATGTGCAAGGCTTTTTAAAAAAATACAGTCACTCAAAAAGTAAATTAACGGCCTACTTTTCCTTTTACTAAAGGCTCGAACGACATCACTTTAAATTTACCGTGGCTTTGATTTTTGCCATTATTAAGTACTGGCGAGTTATGCAAGTCGTCAACGGTAAAATATATTTTATGATCAGCCCCGTAGCTAAAACCATCAGGCCAGCTGAGGCGATCGTCTTTAAATAATACTTCGTAGTCGCCAGATGGTTTAACTACACCAATTGCGCCGTTGGTTATATCGGTTACATACACATTACCGCCACCGTCAACAATAATACCGTCTGAAATTGGCTTAGTACCATAACGCATTACTTTATCTTCAAGTGTTTTAGCCGAAAGGCTCTTGTTATTTATATCGCTGGTGGCAATGCGGTAAACCGACGTGCCCGACATAGATCCAAAGTAAAGCCAGTCTTCGTTAGGGTCAAGCGTAATAGGGTTTACACCTAAACGGGCAGGTTGTCCGCCAAGGCTCATTGTGCGGCCATCAATAACCATATCTATATTTTCGGCTGTGGTGTAATGGCTATCTTGTAATACTCTGCGTGCGACACCTGTTTTAAGGTTTACGGTAATAATAGCGGCTTGGCTGCCTTGTGCTGTGTCAGCAATGTATACAACGCCATGTTTATTATCGATGACTAAATCGTTTAAAAACGAGGTGTCGGTGATGGTTGGCTTAGCGAGGTAAATAATTTTATGCAGTTGCTCTTTGTTTGTATCCCAACCTACTAAGCGCCCAGCATGATCTGGTCCTGAAGTGTCAAGCATCCACAAAATACCATCACTTGATACGTTTATACCGAGTACGTCGTAAAAACCTTTACCGTTGTTGTACGCGTAAGCCCATTCTTCATTAGGGTAGGGCTTAGTTGTGCCATCACTCAAAAGCTCCATAATTTTTTGTTTTTGACCAAAAAAACCATGTACAGATAAAAACTTTCTACCCGATGGGGTAATAGCAATATTACCTGGTGGGTGCTGCGCATCAAAAGTTGCTACAGTATGTAGGTCGCTGTTATTAGCAAATACAGGGTTGATGCCAAGTAATGCCGTGCTGCATGCGGCAACTAAGAGTAATTTTTTAATGTGAGTCATTTTAAGTAAAACCTTTTAAAACACGTTATGGTTTAAAAATAAGAACCTAATCGGCTAAATCGCTTACGACTAAATCGAGTAATTGCATAAGTTGCTGTGCTTGCGTTGTATCAATACTATTAAATTTGCATAAAATATTTTTTGGAATATCGGCTGCTTTTAATTTGAGTGAATGACCATGTTGAGTTAATTGCACTAGGCGTTTGCGCTTGTCGTGTTCATCCTTAATAACTGCAAGTAATGATTTATCGATCATTTTTTTGAGTATTTGGGTCATTGCACCGCCATCGATCGCAGTTTTATCAATAAGATCTGCAATAGTTACTTTGTCTTCTTCCCATAGTGCCATCATCACTACGTATTGCGGGTAAGTTAAATTAAGAGCGGCAAGAGGTGCTCTATAAGCGCGAGCAATACTGTTCGATGCCATATATAAGCGATGACATAATTGATTTTTTAATTTTAGTTGCTCAAACGACATGTTTTTCCCCTATATGCGATAAATGTATTTTAATTTGCATGCAAAGTATTTGCAATCTCTAATTACTTGAACTATTATTTTGCACACAAACTAAATTGATTGATATTTTAAAACTTTGGAGTTCATTATGAATGTATTACAAAACGTAGCTTACACAGCAAAAGCAACTGCAACTGGCGGCCGTGAAGGCGTAGCTAAATCTGATGATGGTCGTTTAGATGTAAATTTATCAACACCTAAAGGTTTAGGCGGCGATGACGGACAAGGCACTAACCCAGAGCAATTATTTGCCGCAGGTTATGCTGCATGTTTTATTGGCGCTCTTAAATTTGTAGCGGGTAGCGAAAAAATAGATTTACCAAGCGACACGCATATTGACTCACAAGTCTCTATTGGTGCTATTGAAGGCGGTTTTGGTATTGCGGTAAAACTAGCTGTATCACTAGGTGATATGGATAAAGCAGCTGCGCAAACACTTGTAGATAAAGCACACCAAGTATGCCCATATTCAAACGCAACACGTGGCAACATTGAAGTAGAGCTTTCTGTTATTTAATAACTAAATAAAGAAAAGCTATAAAAGCACACAACGACAATTAGTCGTTGTGTGCTTTTTTGCATTTAAGGCATAAAAATTAAATATACGGTAAAACGTATATTCACTATTCCATATATTGTTATTTTGTTTTATTGTGTATGCATAAGCACAGTGAGGACAATATGGAACAATTTAATCCACTTCAATTTTATAAATGCCTAGCAGACGATACTCGCCTAAAAGCAATGCTGCTAATTAGTCACGAAGAAGAGCTGTGTGTATGCGAGCTTGTTGCTGCACTTAAATTAAGCCAACCTAAGGTATCTCGCCATTTAGCACAGTTAAGACAATGCGGATTATTGAGCGACCGTAAACAAAATCAATGGGTGTACTACAGTATTAACAAAGCACTGCCAGAGTGGGCTAAAAATGTATTAACGCAAACGCTTACTGCTAACCCTTCATTTTATGAAAACGATTTAACGCGCTTAAACGCTATGGGTAATCGCCCTGAACGTGCAGCTAGCTGTTGTAACTAGGGCGTGTTGATCTTTGCGGTATAAAAAACAAACAGCATGAGGATAAGGTATAATTGAATTCGCTAAAAAACGTTACACCGAACCCTCATGCCAAGATTAATGTTAACAGACGCGACATGGAATGTCTTATCAAAAGTAATGCACTTAAGTGGTCGAATTTATAATAAGCCTGAGCATAGAAAAACGCTCGAAGGCATACTCTATAAGATGCGTACCGGTATTCCTTGGCGAGATTTACCGTCTTATTTCGGCTCGTGGAGTGCTATCTATAGACGATTTAATTTATGGTCCAAAAAAGATATTTTGAATGAATTATTTCGTGTGTTATCCCACTATGCTGATATGGATTGGATCTTTATTGATGGCAGTATTGTCAGGGCTCACCAGCATAGTTGCGGTGCAAGAACCGCTGGCAATGAATCAATCGGTAAGAGTCGAGGTGGCAATTCGACTAAAATTCATCTTGCAGTAGATAGCGGAGGATTGCCTGTTTATTATGAATTATCCTGTGGAAATACGCATGATATCGTCCATGCAGAGTCACTTGTAGACAATTGCCCAACGAGTAATGTGGTTGTCGCAGATAAAGGCTACGATAGTGAAAAACTAAGAGAGTTTATTCGTGATAATAGCGCTACACCCGTTATTCCACGCAAGGATAACAGTTTAGTGGGTAATGAAGATATTGACTGGTGCATGTACAAATATAGGCACTTAGTTGAGAATGCCTTTGGTCGGATCAAACAATATAGAGGGATAGCTACAAGGTATGAAAAGCTTGAACGGAATTATCATTCCATGCTCGCTTTAGCATTTACTATGATGTGGCTACCAATGTGGGCTGATTAATATATATACTACAAAGATCAACAGCCCCTA
>NZ_AUTQ01000163.1 GCF_000498095.1 Pseudoalteromonas sp. TB64 | reverse complement strand
GAGCCACCAAAACCACGCCCAGCGTTAAATCCATTAACGAGGTAATTGCTTGGTAAGTTTTCATCGCCTACAAAACCTCGCAGTGCAAAGCTATTCCAAAGTCCACCAAAGTTATTTTGCCGTGCAACCGACGCCGACAAATCAAGCGCTTGATTTAAATTAAGTGCGCCTGCGTCCTCGAGTGCCTCTAAATCTATTTTAAGCTCTGACTGAGGGGTTTCTAAAGGGCTAAAATTACCTTGATAAGCTTGGCGAGTCCCTGTAACGGCAAGCCTTTCAATAGCGCTAGCGTTTGCGCTATCAATTTGATCACTTTTATCAGCTGCCATTACCTGACTGCTAAATAAACTCACTAAACATGTACTTAAATAAGTAAGTTTAAGCCCTTTTTTATTAGGGCGTGTTGATCTTTGCGGTATAAAAAACAAACAGCATGAGGATAAGGTATAATTGAATTCGCTAAAAAACGTTACACCGAACCCTCATGCCAAGATTAATGTTAACAGACGCGACATGGAATGTCTTATCAAAAGTAATGCACTTAAGTGGTCGAATTTATAATAAGCCTGAGCATAGAAAAACGCTCGAAGGCATACTCTATAAGATGCGTACCGGTATTCCTTGGCGAGATTTACCGTCTTATTTCGGCTCGTGGAGTGCTATCTATAGACGATTTAATTTATGGTCCAAAAAAGATATTTTGAATGAATTATTTCGTGTGTTATCCCACTATGCTGATATGGATTGGATCTTTATTGATGGCAGTATTGTCAGGGCTCACCAGCATAGTTGCGGTGCAAGAACCGCTGGCAATGAATCAATCGGTAAGAGTCGAGGTGGCAATTCGACTAAAATTCATCTTGCAGTAGATAGCGGAGGATTGCCTGTTTATTATGAATTATCCTGTGGAAATACGCATGATATCGTCCATGCAGAGTCACTTGTAGACAATTGCCCAACGAGTAATGTGGTTGTCGCAGATAAAGGCTACGATAGTGAAAAACTAAGAGAGTTTATTCGTGATAATAGCGCTACACCCGTTATTCCACGCAAGGATAACAGTTTAGTGGGTAATGAAGATATTGACTGGTGCATGTACAAATATAGGCACTTAGTTGAGAATGCCTTTGGTCGGATCAAACAATATAGAGGGATAGCTACAAGGTATGAAAAGCTTGAACGGAATTATCATTCCATGCTCGCTTTAGCATTTACTATGATGTGGCTACCAATGTGGGCTGATTAATATATATACTACAAAGATCAACAGCCCCTA
>NZ_AUTQ01000162.1 GCF_000498095.1 Pseudoalteromonas sp. TB64 | reverse complement strand
CTACCTAAGTAGGTTGGCTGTTAGAACTCAATCTGTACGAGTGCCCACACAGATGATTGCTTTATATTGTTAAAGAACGTTTTGAGTCGCCTTAGCGTCTCAAGGGATGAGAATAATACACCCTTTATTTTTCGAGTCAACACTTAGTTTTAAACTTTCTTTTGGAAGATTTAAAACCGAAGTTTCATTTAACTCTCTGAGTAGTTCGCTCCTCGCTAGGCGTTGGCGTTTCCCGTCTCAGTGGGGTCGCATTATAGGGATAAACGAGTGAGGGTCAATACTTTATTTCAGCTTTTTGACAATTAAATGAATTTAGTATGAAAGCTATACAAATAAGGGGCTACAGGGTTTATTCCGCCTATTAAACAACCAACATATGAGCAGTAAAACTACGTGCATACATAAAACTACAATCTTAAGTGCTGTTAGGCTAGCCAACTACGGTTTTTAATTGGCGTTTAATAAAGTATTACGTATGCAGTTAATTAAAAACTATAATTAAAGCCTGCGTAATAGCGTCGCTCTGAATAGCTTGAGTTAAGCAATCGTGCATCTGTATCATCACCTAAACGCGTTACCGATTCCGACTTAGTTAAATTAATGACGGCAGCTGTTAAACTTAGTCCTTCGTATAAGTTAACCGACGCATTAACATCAACCTGTTCGTATGGATCTTGATATACATTTAACCCACTATTGAGCCCCAATACTGTCTCCCCTATTTTATTATATGATGCACGTATGCGTCACCTTCATAATAAACAGAGGTGTTGTACTGATACTTTGCACTACCTATTAATGCTGACTGACCAAACTCTTCACCATTTACTGTTACATCTGCTTTATTGGTTTTGTTATAGGTGTAGTTTGCATAAAAACCAAAACCATTATCAAACGCATACTGAATAAATATCTCCGCGCCTTTAGATACTGCATCAGTACCATTACCCACAATACTTTACGGAGCGATATTAATAATACCTGCATCTACTATATTATTTTTACCGACAAAGCTTTGCTCTACACCGATTACCAGTGGCACGACAAAGTTGTCTACTTTCTTATGAAAAAACGCCAATCCAACCGCAGAACCCTTTGCATAATAATACTCAATAGATAAATCAGCCTGCACCGATTCAAATGGCTTTAAGTTTTTATCACCACCACTGCCGCTAAAGCCTGGTTGTTCATTAAATGCAGCTCTCTGCCCATTCATCCGATACAAACGTAATACGCTGCTGCGCACCTAAATCGCTGTAATCAGGACAAGGCTACCTGTTTCTTGATGTCCGACTTCTGAACAGTTCTCGTTAATCGAGAAACTAAATCAACGAGAGCGTTACCTTATTGGTATTTGATGCAGCGTGTACATCGTAGTAGATATAAATACTGGGCTCTACGCGATATAACACCGACCCCTGAGCAAATAAGGTAGAGGCTGAAGTCAAAGCAATACATGCAATGAGTAGGGGCTCAGCAGGTGCATGAACAATCGCGACAATAGCAACGAGTAATCACTTTGAATTGAGTCGTTATCGTGCTGCTAAGCTAACGATTAAATTAAAACTATAAAGCTGCCAAGTACCTCAACATTCATATAAACGCGGCGAGAATAAACACCTTGAAATCCCAAACCTACTTGATAGGCAGTTTGATATTGTTGAGTCAGATACCGTTTGGTGCGGTGATGTAACGTATATTGGACAGGTAATCGCTGGGCTTATCTAACCGTCGCTATTGATTTATTTGCACGCAAAGTAGTTGGCTGGACAGCATCGTTGTCGCCATATACTAATTTAACGTTAAAAGCACTTGAACTCGCGTATGAAAGTAGAGGAAAAACGATAGGACTGATGCTCTACTCAGACCAAGGTAGTCATTATACGATCTTGAATTATCGCCAACGTTTATGGCGCTATAAAATCACACAAAGCATGAGTAGGCGCGAAAACTATTGAGATAATGCGTCAATGGGGCGATTTTTTAAAAGCTTTAAAACGGAATGGATGCAAAAGGTTGGATATGGAAATTTTACAAACGCTAAATATAGCGTTAGTGATTACATAAATGGATATTACAACAATGCTACACCACATCACTATAATACTGGTTTAGCGCCATATGAATCTGAGGTCAAATACAGTGATTCTAAAACTATGACCAAATTTTATTGACCAATACAACACTAAAAGTTGACTACTAATTATAGAAATTAAAAAGCTTATAAACAAAAAATCACTTTTGATAGCATCGAAATACTTCAAACATTTTTAGAAAAATAAAGCCATAAACTATTTAGAAGTCAAAAATCAACGAGATCTGTATTGTGTTATTGCATTTCAAACTTATTAATAACATCAGAAAGCTCTAAAAGTGTAGGCTTACCTCCTAAATAATTTGTATCGATATGATAACTATCACCAATCCAAAAAGGGAGTTGCGTAGAGTTATGACCATGAATAGAAAAATTAATACCATGATTATTAATTATTTTTTTACTATTAAATACCTTACGATCCCACAATAATGACTCAACAATTACTGATTTATCCTCAATATCCGAAGAGCATTCCCAATTCCATTGCTGAGGAATGGTATGTGATAAACCTATTTTATGACCTTTATATTCAAGTACTATAGATAATGGTTTTTTTAAAAGCTCATCACACATACTCAAAAGCAGGTTTTGAGGAACAGCTTTGTGCCAATTACCACCATTGTCTGTCCAAAGCTTAAAAGCGGCTTTATCGTTACTTAATAGAGATTCAAGCATTAAATGCTCATGATTCCCTAGTACCATATATGCATTGATTGCTTTTAAATACTCAAATAATTCATAACTTTTATCACCACGATCAATTGTATCTCCAAGGCAAAATAAAGCATCACTTTGCGAATTAAAATCTACATTTTTAAGTGCACTTTTTAAAGCAAGTAAATCACCATCGAGATCGCCAATTACAAATACTCGGCAATCATCACCTAATGATATAACATGTTTTGTAGGCGCAATTTTAATAGCACTAATACCAATGTTCAATATTTGCTCCAGTAAATTTAAATTTGTGAGTTGAATAATAGTAATTTCAAATATTACGGTAACTTGCGTAATAGCTTAATAATGACTTTAACACCTCATGTGCGACTCTTCTAAACCATACAAGTATAAAAACAATAACACGAGCCTTAAATAAGCTAATTTTTATTGTTAATTTAGAGGGGGCAGAACATGGAGTCGACGGCGTCACTAGATAAAATAACATACAGCTTACTATTTGAAATAATTACATCAGTACAGTCATTTTAACATTGCCAAAGTAAGCTTAGATATAAGGTTAATGGTTAATGGTTAAATATCTAGTTAAAAAGGCAGTTTTCAACAAATTAGTACGTTAGTAATTAAAAAAATATACAAACCATGCCACTGCCTTATTTTAGTTGGCACTCCTTAAAAAGCTGGAACCTAAGTATTAGCTTGTTAATCGTACATATTTATCAGCTAATTCATCAATACTTTCTGTATTTGCAGGATCAGGCTTTATACAGTCGATAGGGCAAACACTTACGCAAGTCGGTTTATCGTAATGCCCTACACACTCAGTACATTTGCTTGCATCTATTTGATATATTTTAGCCCCCATATAAATAGCCTCATTAGGGCATTCTGGATCGCACATGTCGCAGTTAATGCATTTACTATTTATGAGTAGAGCCATTTTCTAGCCTTTTCAATTAATATCATTATAAAACAAAAAGATAAGTAAAAACAAAGGTGTGTAAAGGCTAACTTTTGTGCAGTTCTAGTTTAATAAAAAACCGCTATTATTTATTAAATCGTAACACAAATTAGTAACACAAATTTTTATTTTTGGGTGTAAATTACAGCCGCGAATTATGCCTATCTTTCTCTGTTGCTTTGTTGATCTTAATCAATAAAAATCGCCGTAAGGCCTTTATTTATATAGGTTTAATCAAAGTGAAAAATCACTATCAACGCTTACCAAAGCTCAATACACGAAAGCGAAACTAGAATGGAAGCAACTTAAATCGCCATTTTCTATGCAGCACATAAATCGCTGTGTTATTTTGGCCTCTCAAATCATCTTTTTTGAGGAAAAAGAAAAATCAAAACAAGAGATTAAAAAACTAGACACGAAGCGATTATCGAAATATGAGGCACAACACAATCTTCGTCTTATATTTACCCTATCTGGAACAGTATCTTTTTACTCAGCTTTCCCTAAATCATCTGGCATAGCTAATACTAAGTTAGGTGAAGCACCTGAATTAACAATAGCAAAAGCACGTAAGTTTACTGATCAAATGAAATATGGCATTTTAAATAATCATAATATCAAAACAGTATTTGATGCTTATGAACAAAGCTTAATAGAGCGCCATAATACCGCACCTACCAAATTTGCAGCTTCATCGCTCAGAACATATCAATGTAGAATAAAAAAGCTTAGGCACCATTTTCCGCTTAAAAGAGCGTTCCAGTCTCTTACAGCTGGAGAGTTAGAAAAGATTGTAGATATAATTATCAAAGCAGAGTCCAATAACCAAGCAATTGAGCTTTTTGCACAAATTAGAAGGGTATGGCGATTTGCCAAAAACAAATTTAACTCAGGTAAAAACCCAGCTGCTGATATCGATGACTTTTACGTATCTAACCGTGTAGAAAGCCCCCGTCCTTGCCAAGTTTATACAGACTTAGATTCGATAGCTGAATTATGGATAAATCTAGCATCGGCCCCAAATGTACATCAAAAAAATGCTGCGCGATTTATGATTTTGACAGGCATACGCCCTATTAATATTCCACAAATGAAGTGGGAGTGGCTCAATAGTATCGACTTTCCAACCTTAATTACCTTTCCGGCATCTGTTGTTGGAGTTCGTGGAGAAATGAAAAACCAAAAAGAATATAAGCTGCCATTAACCAAGGCCATGCGCGCCATTATTTTAGAGCAGAGAGCCTGGATGGAAAATGCATTACCCAGCTGTAACCCTGATCATATATTTCTTCAGCCTCGCGATCTTAACAAACCATTTGCTAAAAGGTCGCTGGATAAGATCATTAAAGATTACTCACCTGTTGATGCAGTAAAAGGAGATAAAAGAAATATTGTAATGAAAGGATCTGCAGGTGCATTTTGCACAATGTGCCGAAGCTTTTTTAAATCCAACGCAAAAGCGATTATGGTTGCCAACGGCTATCATTTTAAACACGCAGAGGAACTTACTAGACTCGCGCTTCATCACCTTAGAAAAGAAGACGATCCAAACGGCTTAAATTATGATAAATCTGAAGAGCTATTTGGCACTTCAACAAAGCTAAAATTTAACGTATTCAAAATTCATGAAGCAAGTATTTTAAAAAGAGCTAAAGAGCTTGAAAATCAGCAGTTAAGACTTACAGGAATGCAGAGTAAACAGGCTAGCAATCTAGAAGAAAACAGCCAAAAGAAAGCACTGAGAGATAGGATTAAAGCTCATTTGGTTCATAAAGGCAGTTATGTAAACTTCATTAACCAGCCATTAGGAGATACAGGTAGAGTAGCAAAAGATTTAATTTTAACCGAAGAAGGAAGAGCTGTCGTTGAGAGGTATTTAAGTGACCAAGAAGCTAAAGCAAAAAATAATTAAAAAAAGTTTAATTTCGACTTACCAAAGTTTTTGTAAAAAAAAATAATTTCATATCATTGCCTTATTAGAGCGATACCTCATCAGTTATTTGATGATTTTAACTTTTTTAAGGTTTTTATATTAATGGCAACATCAGTATTAAATTCAATGAAACCATGTGAGGTCACGATTAAAATTCGTAACCTTTGCATGGCTGAATTTAATGCGAATAAGCCTCCATACAATGACAAGTCAATGGAAGAGCTAGCCAGTCTTGCGACTATTATATTATCGCAGGAAAAAGGAAGAAGACTTTCAAAATATCAGCTTAAAGATCAGATTAGAATTGTATTCCAGCATGATGGTATTATTAAATTTTTTACTCATTTTAAAAAAGCACATGGCATAAAAAACACAAAGATTGGTGATTCTAATAATATGAGTTTTTCAGCAGCAAAATTAAAAGCGGCCGAAATATACAAAAAGAACACCTCTAATTACACATTCGAATTTGTAGTGAGTAAACAAATAGAAAACTTACAGGCGATTAATAAACATAGCCCTAGCAAGTTAGCTGAAACCACAGTAACAACATATACCTCTTACCTTAATGCAATTCAAAATGCATTTGGTAAAAATACGTTATTTCAGACTATTACTCCTGAGATAATAGAAACCACGCTTGACCAACTACTAACAGAGAAAAGTGGCCCGCATGTGGCTAAGCTATGCGAGCAAATGAAAAAGCTGTGGGTGTTCGCAAAAAATAAATATAATAATGGCGATAATCCATTCCTAGAAGTAGATAAAAATTATATATCTTCTCGAACGGCGAAGCCTATTCCTTGTAGGGCATATACTGATATATCTCTAATTTCTCAGCTATACATAAACCTAAAAACAGCTAAAAATAATACATTAATAAATGCCGTACTACTGATGATGTTTACTGGGCTAAGACCCATAAATATTTGCAACCTACGTCTGTCGTATATAGATGATTTAACTAACCCTAAATTTTTAACGTTTCCAGAAACAACCCATACCACTCGCGGAGCAATGAAAAACCAAAAAGAGTTTAAAATACAACTCACACCCGAGATGAAAAAAGCGATACAACAAGAATTAAAATTAAACCCAGACAGAAACCGCACATACTTATTTTGCAAGGTTAAAGACGACTCAAAACCCATCAGTAAAGAGAGTTTAAACCGAGCACTTAAGTATCATGCACCAAAAAACATGGTTGTGGCCCCGCGAGATAACATAAATATAAAAGGCTCTGCCGGAGCATTTCCAACACTACTTCGCAGCTTCTTAAAATCGCATATGAAAGAGGTACTAACTAAAATACATGGTTCATCAACAATTGCTGAAATTGAGTCTAAAAAAATGCTTCATCACTCTGTTTCAGATCATGATCCAATGAGTAAACATTACGACCACTCGAATAAAATATATAACACTGATATTAAAGCACTTTATAAAAACTTTTCCCTATTTGAGAAGGAAGTACTCAAAGAAGTAAAAATACAGGCTAAGTTAAAAATCAAAACGACTAAAAAATCATTTTTAAAATTAGATAATTCAAATAAATTCATCGCCAAAGTTAAAAGCACAATAAGTGCTTATTCCACTATCTGGGGTAATATAGTTCAGCAAACCCAAAAGCTTAAAAAGAGCCGCCCTTTGCAAATATTAGAGTAGCGCTTACATATTGCAATACAACTTTTTCTTTGCTTACAAAACCTATAAAGAGCTTTTACTAGGTGGTGCAGATTGATTTCTTATAAAAGCAGGGATATCAAAAATATCAGATGCTTTTGGTTTAGTGGCGACTACTTTAGAGTTTGACTCAATTCTAGTTTCATCAAGTATCATTTTTGAACTCGCGCCCGTAGCAATAACCAGTAGCTCATAATTGGTTGCTAAGTTTTCAATTTTTGAAACACCACAAATAACCAATGCGTTTGGGCTTACCTGCTGACGCACAGTATCAGTAATAAGGTTATAGCTACCCAGTGAGATTTCATCTTTGCAATTTACTTGTATTATTACCCCCGTACTTGATGACATATCAACCTGGTTAACTAAAGGGTTATTAAGTGCACTATCAAGTGCAGTAGTGAGCTCGCTCTCATCATTACACTTGCCTACGCCAAGTACAGCATCGCCTTGGCAATCCATAATTTTCGCAAAATCATTTAAATCTACGTTTATTAGGCCTTGAAAGCACAACATATCGATTAATGATTTTATGAGTGAATGGAGTATTTGGTTTGAATGTTTAAACGCATCGAATAATCCTATATCGTTACCAAGCACCTCAATCAGTTGATCGTTTGGGAGAGTAATAACCGCATTAGCATGCTCTTTAAGCTCATTTAAACCTGCTTGCGCTATATTATTTCTAAACTGCCCTTCACTACTAAATGGTAATGTAGCAACAAATATAATGGGCTTACCTTGCTCACTAGCAAGTTGTGCAATATACGGGCTAGCGCCAGTCCCAGTACCGCCACCCAACCCTGTTGCACACAGAATTATATCGCAGCCATTAATAAGCGTTAAAAGCTGCTCTTTACTCTCTTCTGCCGCTTGTAGTCCAACTTTAGGGTCGGCTCCTGCACCATAACCATGAGTTAGCTCAGCACCTATTAGTACTGCTTCATCACTCTGTGTATGTTCAAGTACCACTTTATCGGTATTAACACTGTACAAGTGCGCCTGTTCAGACTCACGCTGTTCGAAAATACTGTTAAGCGTATTACAGCCACACCCACCAATGCCAAATACACCGATTGATAAACCATCATTTTGTTGAATTAATTGAAACATAGCTACTCCTTAACTTTAAAAGGAGCATAGCAAACAGGTGCGTCAAATTTTGACGCACCTAAACAAGTTGGAGTTATTTATAGATGTTAGCGGCCGCTTTAAGCTTTGTAGTGATTCTTTGCCGCAGCTTTTCAGGTTTAATAACTTCAAGCCAATGAGCACATTTAAATAGCTCATCGGTTAGTTGCTCGGTATCAATCGTCCGGTAGGTAAGTAATACGTTTTTATCGTCAATCTGTTGCTTGTCAGTCAGCTCACCAAGCTCAATAAAGCCTTGATTAACCTCCGAGTGCCTGGGTACTTTTACAATTAACTCAATCGCTTCTTGCGACATGCCTTTGTTAATCGCACTACGTAACGACTTTAATTGCTCAGTGCTTGGCTCACGTCGTGTTTTTTGCAAAATGTGTACATTGCGAATGCGGTAAACCGGCATTTGATAACACTTGTCGTGAAGCTCTCCCACCATAAACTGCGCCATCAACACACCGCCTTGCTCAACTAAGTTGTAAAAACTTAACTCCGCAAACTTCAACCAATGTGCTTCATCGTAAAGTACTCTATAAAGCTCAGTGCTCACTGCACGCTTATGCTTAATCGCATGCTCAATTTGCGCAACTAACTGATTATCAATATTCACTTTTAACGAAGGCTTAGGCAGAGTCGAAAACCACTCAGGCACATGGCCATTAACACGTTTTAGTGCCTGCTCTGCTTTAATATGTACCGACTGTTTAACATCTATGGGGGCCGATTGTGGTAGTAACTGCTCTAGAAGCAAATAATGCTCAGCAACTTCGCTGCTCATAACTTTTGCGTTACCACCTCGCCACTGAGCATTGATAGACCAGCCATAGGGCTTACTGCGGGTATCTTTTTCAAGACCAAAGCAACCTTGTTCGTAAAGTGATTGCAAGTCACGTTGAAGCATGCGAATTGAAACTTCAAAGCCCCGCTCAGTTAATCTGTGTTGTAATTTTTGAGTTGAAATAGAGCTTGGCGCTATCGGCAAAAGCTCTAAAATTGATAAATGGCGGTGTAAAATCATTAAAATACTTAGCTACTTCTGAAGTAAATAATTACGAGCTTGTTAGTTAGCAATATTGATTTATCAATACCGTCAAAAACAACCCCTCTAGGATAAGGTTTATTCTGAGCTTGTTCAACAACCACCTCATTTCAAGACTACTTCGCAACATAGAAGACTCAACGCAACTTGGCTTGACTTAGTTTGGTAACAATATTTAACCTACCCTTGCTTCTTTCTTATTTACTCGAATATAACTTTGGAGTAAAAACCGTTTCAAAAGCAATTACTTTTTTAAATAGCCATCGGCAATAATCATCCCACTTGGCCTCATCATATCCATCACATTCATATTTAACTTGAATGACAGCCGATTTATTATCTTTTCCAATAACCCAATCAAGGTCAAAACCTAATTGAGTTTCAATATTTTTTCTATTTAAAAATAATTGATTAAAGGCTTTTTCTTGTGTCTTAAAGTCATTAAATTTAATTAAAAGCCTTACAGCTACATGATCACGGCTAAAATTTAGCTGTAATTTTTGACCTGTAGCTAATGACTTAGAATGTATTAAGGACTTTGGCTGTATTTTTGTATTAACAAACGATTGACTGTTGTTCTCCAAAAGTTGTGGCATGAGCTTTTTCCAAAATGATATTCGTTTAGTATGTCGATTACCATTTTGTTTTGCTTTCACCTGACTTTCGGCTTTTTCTCTCATAGAAATTAAATAATCTTCAGTCTCTTTTAGTGGGATTATTTTATTTACACTAAGCGCTAATTCCTGCCCAAGCTGGTAAGGCTTAACTTCAATACATGTAATATCTAAACCATGCTCTCTGAACCATAAAACAGTGCTAGTCACTTCTTTTCTAAAATTGGCCGCAACTAAAATAACTCGCTGTTTAATACCTTCATTTAGAATTACTTCTGACTCCTCACTTTCGTCCAAGAATTCATAAATAACCTTAGAAGCGTCACCCGCATCCCCATCTACACTTTTCAAATAATCTTTAAAGATAGAAATAATTTGTATAGTTGTTAACGTTGAGCAATAAGCTGCATATTTCATCGCCTGCCATACAACATCACGCCCACTATCATCTAATTTATTCTCAATAATTACTAAGTTACCTTCCTTATCCAACGCCAATAAATCTAAGCGCTCTCGGGTATCTTCAAATCCAGCGAACTCTTTTTGAATAATTAATAGCTCTTCACCAAATGCATTTGGATGATTTGCCAACCATTCCTGTAAATGGTTTCGCTCAGTAAAACCAAGCTCAGTAAAACTTTTATTTTTGATCGGTGTAATACTGTTTGACGTTCGGTCTATCTTAAACATTATGTTCCCTTTAATTTAGATATATTTTTAAACTTGCTAAAATCAGATTCTTATTTGGAATGTAAATTAAGTCACAATAAATACCCACATTATATGGTATTTAGTATTTGGAAGTTCGATTGATATTTAAGAGTGATAACTCAATAGGCTCATTTATATTAACTATTTATCACAACAGTGGCAGTAGTTATATAGCAAGATTTTTTATCGAGATTGCATTCATACCACCCAAGTTTAGCTCCGTTTTCTCGTAGCATGCGATCTTTAAATGTACAAAATTCAAATGCATCAACATTATCAATGTTTATATCTGTTTCAATCAAACTATTAAAAATTAAGTGCGTCGTAATGTTGTGAGCCCAATTAAACAAAACCAATCTTCTTCTGACCGCCTTCTTTAAGATCGTTTTGATCTTGTAAAATCGATAACATTCGCTCTTGAGTCATGCGTTTTTTTGAAAACTTCATTTGCCTTTTTACAATCGCAAAGTCACCTGGTGTGAGCTTTGTAAGCTTGAATAACTCATGCATTAGGTACTTATTTAACACTCCTGGGCCTAATGTATCTTTAAATAATTGCTTAGCCTGAACCGAAGTCAAATAGGTTAAATTTAAATTAAAATCAAATCGCCTCATTACCGCTTTATCTAAATTTTTAGCAAAGTTAGTTGCTGCAAAAAGTGGGAGTTGAAATTGCTCCATATGGCATAGTAATTCATTAACTGTTTGCACTTCCCAATTTGCCGTCGCTTGTTCGCGGCTGCATAGCAAGCTATCTGCCTCATCAATAAATATTGCACTTCCTTCTTGTGTAGCTTGTTTAAATAGTTGAGCAATATTTTGCTCACTTTCGCCAACCCACTTGCTTAATAAGTCAGATGCTTTGACTGAAATAAGTTTAAAATCAGCTTTTTCGCATAAGTAATTTACAAAAGCTGTTTTACCGGTGCCAGGCGGGCCCGTTAGCAGAGTTCGTGAACTCGAATATTCAATTACAGCCTCTTCAACCTGTTCGAGTGATGCATACTCAGACTCTATATTCACCATTCTAGGATTAAACTTTTGCGCTGCTTGATAAGTTAATTCGTGTGCTGAAAAACCGCATGCAGTTAAAGTATCTTGAATATTCTCTTCTATGCATTCACGTGCGGTCTGTGCTTTAAATCCACATAATCTTGCTACATGTACAGCTTTAGCAATATGAGCTGGAAGTAAGTTTTGTTGAGTAGCTAATTTACTTATAAAACTGTTACCAACACTCAAACCTTTAACATATTTGCCAATCATTTTTTCTTTAGTTGTTTTGTTTAGCTCAGGAATTTCGTAAACAATATTAAATCGCCTAATAACGCTCTGTGGTAACTCTTCTAGATGATTAGTGATCCAAATACTCACAACAGGGTGATTTTCAATATAAGTATGAAGTAGCTCTTTTGAGAAGCTTTTAGAGAATAAATCACGCTCAAAAATATTTTCACATTCATCTAGGGCGTGTTGATCTTTGCGGTATAAAAAACAAACAGCATGAGGATAAGGTATAATTGAATTCGCTAAAAAACGTTACACCGAACCCTCATGCCAAGATTAATGTTAACAGACGCGACATGGAATGTCTTATCAAAAGTAATGCACTTAAGTGGTCGAATTTATAATAAGCCTGAGCATAGAAAAACGCTCGAAGGCATACTCTATAAGATGCGTACCGGTATTCCTTGGCGAGATTTACCGTCTTATTTCGGCTCGTGGAGTGCTATCTATAGACGATTTAATTTATGGTCCAAAAAAGATATTTTGAATGAATTATTTCGTGTGTTATCCCACTATGCTGATATGGATTGGATCTTTATTGATGGCAGTATTGTCAGGGCTCACCAGCATAGTTGCGGTGCAAGAACCGCTGGCAATGAATCAATCGGTAAGAGTCGAGGTGGCAATTCGACTAAAATTCATCTTGCAGTAGATAGCGGAGGATTGCCTGTTTATTATGAATTATCCTGTGGAAATACGCATGATATCGTCCATGCAGAGTCACTTGTAGACAATTGCCCAACGAGTAATGTGGTTGTCGCAGATAAAGGCTACGATAGTGAAAAACTAAGAGAGTTTATTCGTGATAATAGCGCTACACCCGTTATTCCACGCAAGGATAACAGTTTAGTGGGTAATGAAGATATTGACTGGTGCATGTACAAATATAGGCACTTAGTTGAGAATGCCTTTGGTCGGATCAAACAATATAGAGGGATAGCTACAAGGTATGAAAAGCTTGAACGGAATTATCATTCCATGCTCGCTTTAGCATTTACTATGATGTGGCTACCAATGTGGGCTGATTAATATATATACTACAAAGATCAACAGCCCCTA
>NZ_AUTQ01000161.1 GCF_000498095.1 Pseudoalteromonas sp. TB64 | reverse complement strand
CAGGTGTAAAGCATATAGAGAGCCCAATTAATTTAGCGCGTTTAGTAATGGAAAATTCTGTACATGTAATGCTAAGTGGTCAAGGGGCTGAGGAGTTTGCTAAAGAGCAAGGCGTAACGTTAATTGAAAATAACTTATTTGATACACCCCATCGTTATGAAGCGCTGATAAAAGCAAAACAAAAATTAGATAAAGCGAAAGCAACTAGCAAAGCGTATCAAGCCGCACATAAGGCGTTACCTAATAATTATAAAATGGGTACTGTTGGCGCTGTAGCGTTGGATAAAAATGGTAATTTAGCGGCAGGTACATCAACGGGAGGTATGACGGCAAAACGTTATGGTCGTGTTGGTGATGCACCAGTAATTGGCGCCGGTACATTTGCTGAGAATGAATCGTGTGCTGTATCGGCAACTGGGCATGGCGAGTATTTTATTCGTTACAATGTAGCCAGTGATATTTGTGCACGTGTTAAGTATCAGGGTAAAACCATTGCTGATGCGGGGAATGATGTTATAAACGGCGTACTTAAACCGATTGGCGGTACTGGTGGCGTTATTATTATTGATACTAAAGGTAATATTAGTTTGCCGTTTAATACTTCTGGAATGTATCGCGCGAGCAAATCGAACACGCAAGCAACCTATGTGGGCATTTTTAACGATGAATAATTGGTTTAAGTGAGTAACTAATCCTTTTATATAATAAACGTGTAGTTGTTATACGTTTTGTAGGATTAACCCCAGCCATTTAATTTGATATAATTACGACTCTTTTACTAATTTTGTAAGGTATGCGGGTGGTAAACCTAGGTCAGCTGTTTGGCGAACTAAAAACGTGCTTAAAAAAAGATCAATTCATTTTCAAAAAACGCTTACATGGCGTAAAAAAAATAACAGATGAAAGCAAACATGCACACGCGCTTGAAAAAATAGCGGCTGATATTACCCGTAGCCAAGAGTTTCGTGATAAACGTTTAGCTAATCTTCCTAAGGTGACTTACCCAGAGCAATTGCCAGTAAGTCAAAAAAAGGATGTGATTAAAAACGCTATAGCAAATAACCAAGTGGTTATTATTGCCGGCGAAACGGGCTCGGGGAAAACCACGCAAATCCCTAAAATGTGTTTAGAGCTTGGTCGAGGTGTTGATGGCTTAATTGGTCATACTCAACCACGTCGATTAGCTGCACGTACAGTTGCCAATCGTATCGCAGAAGAAATGAAGTGTGAACTTGGTCAGCAAGTTGGCTTTAAAATTCGTTTTAGCGATCAGGTTTCAAATAATACTTACGTTAAATTAATGACCGACGGTATTTTACTGGCAGAAATTCAGCAAGATCGTTTTTTAAATCAATACGATACTATTATTATTGATGAAGCGCATGAACGTAGTTTAAATATTGACTTTATTTTAGGTTATTTAAAAAACCTACTTCCTAAACGCCCTGATTTAAAAATAATCATTACCTCTGCAACCATTGACCCTGAGCGCTTTTCTAAACATTTTGACGATGCGCCAATTATTGAAGTGTCGGGACGTACTTTCCCTGTTGATGTGCGTTATAATCCGATTACCGACATTAATAAAGATGATATGGAAGCAGAAGGCGATCAACTGCAAGGTATTTTTGATGCGGTTGACGAGCTTTGTGCTGAAGGTCCTGGCGATATACTGATCTTTTTAAATGGTGAGCGTGAAATACGCGATACAGCTGATGCACTCAGCAAGCGTAATTTAAAACACACCGACGTGTTGCCGCTTTATTCTCGTTTATCGAACGCAGAGCAAAACCGTATATTTGCACCGCATTCTCGTCGCCATATTATTTTATCGACAAACGTAGCCGAAACATCATTAACCGTGCCGGGTATTCGTTATGTAATAGACCCAGGAACTGCGCGTATAAGCCGTTATAGCTACCGTACAAAAGTTCAGCGTTTACCAATAGAACCTATATCACAAGCAAGTGCTAATCAGCGTATGGGTCGTTGTGGGCGTGTTGAAGCGGGTATTTGTATCCGTTTATACGCTGAGGATGACTTTATATCGCGACCTGAATTTACAGATCCCGAAATACTACGTACCAATTTAGCCTCTGTAATTTTACAAATGTTAGCACTTGGGCTTGGTGATATGGCACAGTTTCCGTTTGTGCAAGCCCCAGATAGCCGTAATATTAACGATGGTTTAATGCTGCTCGAAGAACTACAAGCAGTAAAACCTGCGCAGCGAGATAGCAAAACGAGTTTAACGCAATCGGGTAGAGAGCTTAGCCGATTACCCGTTGACCCTCGTTTAGCTAAAATGGTGTTAACAGCGCATAAGCTTGGCGCACTACGAGAAGTTATTATAATTGTTGCTGCGCTTTCGATTCAAGATCCCCGTGAGCGACCTCAAGAAAAACGTGCCGCTGCAAATGAAAAACACGGACGCTTTGATGACCCAGATTCAGATTTTATCGCTTTTTTAAATCTATGGAATTACTTAGAAGAGCAGCAAAGTGATCTGACTAATGGTCAGTTTAGAAAGTTGTGTCAAAAAGATTTTTTAGCGTATATGCGTTTGCGTGAGTGGCAAGATATAGTTTATCAAATAAGTACTGTATGCAACGAAATGGGTATGAAAGCAACCAGCCAAGCGGCTGATGGCGAACTTATCCACAAAGCGTTATTGAGCGGTATGCTAAGTCATATTGGCTTTAAAGATGAAAAACAAGTTTATAAAGGTGCACGTAATAGCCTGTTTTATATATTTCCGGGTTCGGGATTATTTAAGAAAAGCCCTAAATGGATGATGTCGGCGGAGCTTGTAGAAACAAGTAAATTATACGCACGTATTAACGCTAAAATTGATATTAACTGGGTTGAACCTTTGGCTCAGCACTTGGTTAAGCGTAGTTATACAGAACCTCATTGGGAGAAAAAGCCTGGTGCAGTAATCGCGTTTGAACAACAAACACTTTACGGTTTACTAGTCGTTAATAAGCGCCGATGTGTTTATAGCAACATCGACCCTAAAGTAAGTAGAGAGCTGTTTGTTCGTACTGCACTGGTAGAACAAGATCTCGGTTTAAATGAAAGCTTTTTACAGTTTAATCGTGAATTAATTGAAGATATTCAAGTTCTTGAAAATAAATCGCGTCGTCGTGATATTTTAGTTGATGAGCAAACATTATTTGAGTTTTACGATAAAAAGATTCCAAAAGAGATCAATAATCGTGCTGCATTTGTAAAATGGTATAAAACCCAAAAACAGCAAAATAAGCACTATTTGCACATGACCCGCGAAGAGTTAATGCAGCACGGTGCAAATAGTATTACAGAGTTTGATTACCCTGATACATGGCAACAAGATAATTTAATTTTACCGCTTGCTTATCATTTTGACCCTGGACAAGCAGTAGATGGTGTTGCTGTACAAATTCCGGTTGCCTTGCTAAACCAAGTTCAAGAGATTGGTTTTGATTGGCATATACCAGCGTTTAGACATGAGTTGATAAGTGGACTAATTAAATCGCTGCCTAAATCACTTCGTCGTAACTTTGTACCAGCGCCTAATTATGCAGATGCTGTACTTGCTGCAATAGAACCAATGCAAGGTAATTTAATTGAGTCATTGAGCAATCGCTTACTAAGAATGACCGGCGTGCGAGTAGACCCAGAGGCATGGGATTTGAGCGCGCTTGCACCGCATTTACGTTTTCAGTTTGAAGTACGTGATGATAACGATAAATTACTCGCACGCGGGCTTGATTTAGCTAAGCTTAAAGCTGAGTTACAAGGCGAAGTGACTCAAACGTTATCTAAAGTAGCCGATAAAGGCATAGAAAAAGTAGATTTAACACAATGGGATTTTGGCGAGTTACCTAGCTCGTATGTTAAAAAGCAAGGGCAGTATGAAATAAAGGCTTACCCTGCGCTGGTGGATAAAAAATCAAGTGCTGCAGTTGAGCTTTTTGATAACGAAGTTAAAGCACAAGTATCGCACCAACAAGGTTTGCGCCGCTTAGTATTGTTAAACGTGCCATCGCCAATTAAATATTTACAGCAAAATTTACCAAACAAAGCTAAGCTTGGTTTGTATTTTAATCCGTTTGGTAAAATAGCTGACCTAATTGATGATTGTATAGCTTCTGGCGTAGATAGCCTGTTAGTTAAGTACGGGGATATTCGTACCAGTGATGCATTTGAAAATGTAAAAGAGCATATACGCGGTGAGTTAGGTGATGCTGTTGTAGAAATTGCAGTCCAAGTTGAACAAGTTTTAAGTATTGCCCATGTTTTACATAAAAAAATGAAAGGGCGAGTTGATTTAACTATGATAACCGCGCATGGCGACATTAAATCTCAACTGGAATCACTCATTTTTAAAGGTTTTGTTAGCCAACATGGTGCAATGAAACTAGGGGATTTAATTCGTTATTTAAAAGCGATTCAAAAGCGTTTAGAAAAACTGCCTGTAGACCCTAACAAAGATAGGCTATGTGTACTTGAGCTAGATAAAGTAGCATTAGAGTATAAGAAATTAGCTAATAAAACACCAAAAGGTATGCCTCATCCACCAGAAGTAGAAGCTATTTTTTGGATGCAGCAAGAGCTAAGAGTATCATTATTCGCACAAACGTTAGGTACGCCTTATCCAATTTCTGCTAAACGTGTATTAAATGCGATAAAAGAAATTGAATAAAACTTGCATTTTCTATTAAGCTTAGTACCTTAATAGAAGGATTTATTTTTTGTTATGAGAAGGAAACGGCATACACATGTCCTCATTGAATGAAACGAGAAGACAACATTTGTTAGTGGTAGACGATGAGTATTTTAATTACGAGATACTCAAAGCTGGGCTAGCATCAAAGTTTGAGGTTAGCTACGCTGACTCTGGGCAAAGTTGCCTTGCATCGGCAATTGCTAATCCTCCGGACATTATATTACTAGATGTATGTATGCCAGGGCTTGATGGTTATGATACATGTAGAATGCTTAAACATACCCCAGAAACAAAAAATATTCCCGTTGTTATGGTTTCAGGACTTGAATCGCCACTTGAAAAACAAGCTGGATTTGATGCCGGATGTGATGCTTATGTAGTAAAGCCTTTTTCTATGGGTGTATTACTAGAGCAAATTAATACGATTGTGTAGAGGGTAATATGTTTACAGACGACAAACGAAACTTTAGACGTATGCAGGTGAATACGCCTGCAAATTTAACAACAATAGAACCTGTTGCGGGTTTAAACTATACAGCAGAGTGTACAGATTTAAGTGCGACGGGGTTGTCGCTGCATTTAGATGATTTACTCGAACCAAACACTATTTTATCTGTTGATATAGCGTCTACTCATCCAAGTATTGCCCCTTTAAAGGCAACGGCTAAAGTAATACGTGCCAGCAAAGAAGATGATGGCACTATAACCGCAGGGCTTGAAATCATTCAGTTTAACTAATTAAATTGAATCATTAGTTATTAATATACCTTACAGATTAAGCCTTTTAAGTAAAAGCCTTCAGGGTAACTACCTGCGATAGGGTGATCGGCAGCTTGATTCAAGCGCTCCATTATAAGTAGGTCTTTACCCGCATCAAGTGCTGCATCAGCGACTACTTTTTGAAATAAATTTTGCTCCATCAAACCAGAACATGAAAACGTTAATAGCGTTCCACCTGGTTTAAGTATTTGCATGGCAATCATGTTGATATCTTTATAACCACGACATGCACCTGTTAGCTGTGCTTTATTATCAGCAAACTTAGGTGGATCCATTACTATAGTATCAAACTGTCTGCCTTCATCGCGGTATTGGCGTAGTAACTTAAATACATCCTGTTTAACAAAATCAACTTTATCTAAATCTAAGTTATTATGTTCAACGTTACGCTTTGCTGTATCTAAAGCAGGTTGAGATACATCTACATTAGTTACATGCTCACATCCACCACGCAAAGCGTATAATGAAAATGTACCTGTGTAGCTAAAGCAGTTAAGTACGGTTTTACCTTTTGAAAAGCGTTCAAGTGCAGCACGGCTATCGCGTTGGTCTAAATAAAATCCTGTTTTATGACCATTAATTATATCGACTTCAATTTTAAAACCATTTTCATCAATAAGTACTGGCTGTGTTGGTTCATTACCCCAAAGTGCACCCTTAATTGGCTCTAAGCCTTCTTTGTTACGTACTTCTACGTCAGAGCGCTCATAAATACTACATCCAGGGAAAATAGACATTAGTGCGCCTACAATTTCGCCTTTATGACGCTCAGCACCAGCACTTAATAGCTGACACACTAATACGTTATCAAACTTGTCGATTGTAACGCCAGGTAGGTAATCAGATTCCGCAGCACATAATCTAAAGCCTGTTAACCCGCCTTCTTCAATTACTTGGCTACGTGCTTCTAATGAGCGGCGTAAACGGCGTTCAAAAAAGTTTTGATCGATTACTTCTTTCTCGTCAAAGCTCCAAACACGAGCACGAATTTGTGAATGAGGGCTGTAAGCGGCTGTTGCTAAAAACTTACCTTCACTGTCATGAATCGTTACTGTGTCGCCTAATCCTGGTTTACCTTTAATTTTTTTGATGGCTTTTGAAAATAACCAAGGGTGTTTTCTTTTTAATGATTTATCGCGACCAGCTTGTAGGTAAACGGCAGATGACATAGGGCTTCTCAGTAGTAATAAATAAGCGCTGTATTTTAGTCAAGCAACGAGCAACATACAATGAATGTTTTGCAAGAGGGGCATAAAGCACGGTAAAGTACGGGTAATTCATCGATTCATTAGCTTTTGGAACCTATTAGTGCCTGACGCCATTTTAAGCCCCGATTTAGAAATGCTTAATTCACAATGTAGAAAATTTATAACCTCTTTGGTGCATGCCGATGTAGCTCACGACATTACACACATAGAGCGAGTGGTGCGCGTTGCAATACAATTGTGTAATGCAGAGCAGGCAAACATGTCGGTAGTGTTACCGGCAGCGNNAGCCGTAGCTAAAAATCATCCCGATCGTGCAAAAGCTTCTACTATGGCTGCAGATAAAGCACTAGAGTTTTTAAAATCTGTTAATTATGACGAATCACTTTTTGATGAGATTCATCATGCAATTGCAGCACATAGCTTCAGCGCCAATATAAAAATTAAAACTGTTGAAGCGCAAATAGTACAAGATGCAGACAGAATGGATGCATTGGGCGCTATTGGGGTGAGCAGGTGCATGAAGGTTGGTGGCTCAATTTCTCGGTTATTGTATAATCCAGAAGACCCTTTTTGTATTGAACGTGAAGCCGATGATAAGAAATACACGCTTGATCATTTTTTTATAAAGTTATTACATATTGCAGATAGCATGAATACGCCATCAGCTAAAGATGAAGCTAAAAGACGTACAACGTACATGCACGAATTTTTAGAACAATTAAAGTCAGAAATTGGTGAGTAATGTGAATAATACAAACACACCTACATTATCTGGTATCGATCATTGTCATTTAAATGTTGATAACTTAGCTAATGCCGTTAAGTGGTATGAACATGTTTTAGGTTTTAGCGTAGTAACCGAGCTTGCCTTTTGGAATGAGAGTGGGCAAGGACCTTTAACTCTTGAAGATGCTAGTTTAACAACTCGTTTAGCACTTTTTGAAGGAGAGGGATGCAGTAAAGGGATTGCATTTTTGGCAACTGGCGAGCAGTTTATACAGTGGCTTTCACATTTTGAGTGTTTAAATATAAAAGCAATTTTAGCAGATCATGGTGTAACATTTTCTATGTACTTTAAAGACGAAAGCGGCAATAGCCATGAGATTACTTCTCACGACTACACTTATATTAAATCTTATTTTCCAAAAGTTAGCTTAGGGTCTCATTCAGCTAAGAAAGATTAACTTCCTTGATTTTCATTCTTTATAGCAAGAATATCGTCTAATTTACTGATA
The DNA here is from genome assembly GCF_000498095.1 of Pseudoalteromonas sp. TB64. GTDB lineage: Bacteria > Pseudomonadota > Gammaproteobacteria > Enterobacterales > Alteromonadaceae > Pseudoalteromonas. Next base: position 23,327 of record NZ_AUTQ01000161.1, on the reverse strand, counting down.
AATAGTTCCATTAGAGCTGAGTCGAAATGAATTCCGGCTTGTTTTTGCATATGTGAAACTGTTTCTTCAACACTCCAAGCTTCTTTGTAAGGGCGTTTAGATGTAAGTGCATCGAATACGTCTGCTATAGCAACGATTCGACCTTCTATTGATATTTCTTCAGCTTTTAGCCCATTAGGGTAGCCGGTACCATCCCACTTTTCATGATGTTCAATTGCCAGCTTATGAGCAAGTTGCAATAAAGGAGATGATGAATTAGCTAAAATTTGCGCACCTATAACAGCATGCTTTTTCATATGATCAAATTCTTCGCTTGTTAGTCGTCCAGGCTTTAATAAAATAGCATCTGGAATACCTATTTTACCAACATCGTGCATAGGGGCGGCTTGGCGTAATAATTCAGCCTGATGCTCTGGCATACCTAATGCTAATGCAAGTACTTTGCAATATTGGCTCATTCGAACAATATGCTCACCCGTATCGGTATCTTTATACTCTGCAGCGCGCCCTAATCGCTGTACTAAATCTACATGGGCTTGTTTTAGTTGTTCAGCTTGCACAAGTGAAAGATGTGTTTTAACCCTTGCTCTTACAATTGCAGGACTAATAGGCTTAGTAATATAATCTACAGCACCAAGCTCAAAACCTTTAAATTCATCACTTTCATCACCTAAGGCGGTTACAAAAACAACTGGAATATGAGATGTTTTTGGATTGCTTTTTACTAATTGACATACTTCAAAGCCATTCATATCTGGCATCATAATATCGAGTAAAATGAGCTGTGGCAGATCTTTTTCTAGCAAAGCAAGGGCTGCATCTCCTGATTTAGCAAAAGACATTCGATATTGATTACCTAACACTTCTCGCATTACTTTTAGATTTGCTGGCTCATCGTCAACAATTAATATACGTGGCCTATCGGAAGAAAAATCCATTAATTAATACTCATTCATGTGTTAATTTTTCAAGTAAAGTTTCTAATTTCACTTCTGCGGCATCGAAATCGAACTCATCAAATGCGTCTGCTATATCAGCTATATTTTCTTTAAATTGTGATGCAGGGTTACGTTGTAATTGAGTAAGTAGATCATCATTAAGTTCAGCATTTTTGGCATCTTGGTAAAGTTGCTCACAAAGTGCTTTTATTTCAGTTATTGATAATGTATCGGTCTCTTCAACTGTATTATCTGGTTTTTTACACACACTACTTGCTAGTAACTTAGTTATGACGGCAAGCTCATTTTTTATTGCCGATAAAATACCATCAATATTAGCATCGGTTGCTTGTTCTAAACTGGCTAATAGCTTCATTAAAGTACTAAGACCTAGATTTCCAGCAACACCTTTCAGGGTATGAATTAAACTATCAATATCTTTTATATCAGATAGCGGTTCGTTTAATAGAGTTTCAAATCGTTTGTCTGTGTCATTAGTAAATTTAGTGATTTCAGTTAATTGTTTGCACCTAGAGCCCCATAAAGCTAAGCCTTTTTCAAAATCAATGTGTTGGGCACTAGGGTCTGTTTGCGATATTACAATTTCTTTTGCTAAACCCAGGCCTAAAACTTGAGCAATTTCTTGGTTTAGTTGATTTATATCGACTGGTTTGTTTGCAAAACCGTTCATACCTGCTTTTTTTGCAGTCAGTTTATCTTGCTGTAACACACTCGCTGTTAAGGCGATAATAGGTGTGTATTTTAATTGCCTTTGTTTTTCAATTTTACGTATTTTAATTGTTGCCTCAATACCGTCGCATTCAGGCATATGTATATCCATTAAAATAACATCAAAATCTTGTTTCTCAAAAATATCAATGGCTTCAAGCCCATTACTCGCTTTAGTTACTATGTGTTGATCGCGAGAAAGTAACAACGAAAGAAGCTCTGTATTTTGTTCTATATCATCAACAACTAACACTCTAAGCGCTGGTAGCTGAGTATGTAGACCGTCAAAATAATCTATTTTAGTTTCGTCACCTACCTCTAGTGGCAATGAAAAGTAAAAGCAAGTGCCTTTGCCTATGTTACTCACTAGATTAATTGTACCGCCCATAAGTTCAACAAGTTGCTTACTTATCGTTGTACCAAGCCCAGTGCCTCCAAATCGACGTGTAGTTGTGCCATCTGCTTGTTCAAAAGGCTGAAAAACAGCTTTTACACGATCCTTAGCAATACCAATACCCGTATCTTGAACTTCAAAAAACAGGTGCTCGTTTTGTGTTGTACTTACGGTGACAGTTACAGAGCCTTGTTCGGTAAATTTTATAGCATTACCTATAAGATTAGTAAGCACCTGTCTTACTCGATCAGGGTCACCATAGTAGGCTGTATGTACAGATGCTTTAATATCGAGAGTTAGGTTAAGATCTTTCTTTTTAGCTTCAAGCCAAAAGGTAGAAATAATACTATCTATTACAGGTTTTAAACTAAAGTGAATTGGTTCTATAGTCAGTTTGCCGCGCTCTAATTTTGCTGAATCAAGAATTTCATTAAGTAGACGTAACAAAGAACGTGCGGCATTATTAACGGTAATAAGATGTTTTTGTTGTTCTTGATCTAGTGGGGTATCCATTAACAAGTCACTAAAACCAATAATTGAATTCATAGGCGTACGTATTTCGTGGCTCATATTAGCCATAAAAGATTGCTTTGCAAACGCGGCTTCTTCTGCTTGGAGTTTAGCTTTTTCTAATTTTGCTTCGTATTCTTTTCGTTCAGTAATATCGACTAGTACGCCGTCAATCCATTGCGGTGTCGCTTTATCTGAAAAATCAAAACTACCTTTATCTAAAAGCCATAAAATTTTGCCATTTCTATGCCTAATTCTATATTCAATAGAATATTGTCTTTTTTCTTCAATGGCTAATGTAATAGCATCTAGGATAGGTTGTTGGTCAACTTTTAAAACAAGATCGTTAAACTCGATGCAATGCTCAGTAAATTCCTCTGATTTATAGCCCGTTAATTCTAATATTCTGGGGCTTATAAATAACATAGTCCAATTAATATCAAATTTACATCGAAACACGACACCTGGCATATTGTCTATTAAAGAGCGATATTTTTGTTCTTTTTCAATAATGTTTCGTTGTAGTTTTCGCTGTTCACTTAAATCAGTTATAAAACCAACATATAACGGGTTTTGCCCTGGTTGGTTTACCTCTCCTACACCCAAGCGAATAGGGAATAAGTGACCCTTTTTATGTTTTGCTAATATTTCACGGTTAACACCAATGACCTTGCCTAAGTCAACATTTTTAGCATTTGAAAGATAGCTATCGTGATGTGCTGCGATGGTATCGTCCATTAACATTTTTATGTTCTTGCTTTGTACTTCACTTTCACGCCAACCAAAAATTTTACTCGCTGATTCGTTAAAGCTCAAAATCACGCCTTTATGATCTATTGTCACAATGCCATCAATAGCGGTGCCTAAAATAGCATTTAAACGAGACTCATCAGCCGACTTTTCTTCCAGCAACATTTTATATCTAACCATGCCGTTAAGAACGGCAACTACACTTGTTATTGCGACCGTTGCTGTGGCAACCGCGATAGCGACAAAAGTAAGACCTGCTGTAGCATTAACATCGTCGTATAGCAGTGGAGAGGTTGCAACAAAACGCGTTGCTGCCATTCCCATATAGTGCATGCCTGCGACGGCTGAACCTAGAATAAGAGCGCTAATTGAGCGGTTTTGGAGAGAGGTTAAATTTGGGAGTGTTTTTTCAAGGTTGAAACGACAATATAAAGCAATGAAAGAAAGTGCCACTGCAACAATAATTGAAAGCCCAAACATTAAAGGATCGTAACGCAATAATGGGGAGAGCTCCATTGCAGCCATGCCACTGTAATGCATGGTACCTATACCTGAGCCGAGTAATACTGAGCAGATAGCTAATACTTTAAAATTACCATTACTGTTTACCAGCATTGATACAGCATATTGGCAGGCCAAAAATGCGGGAATAAAAGATAACAATGTAATAGTTGGGTCGTACTTGATATTAGTACACAACGAAAAAGCCAGCATACCAATAAAATGCATACTCCAAATACCGGCTGAAAAAACAGTTGCTGCCGTTATATTAGCGATACGTTGATAACTTGGAAATTTAGTCTCTTTTGCTAAATCAATGAGCTTAGTTGTAAAAAATGCAGCAAATATTGCAATTAAAACAGACATCGATACCAAAACAGGATCGTAAACCCCATTCACAATTAAGCTTGGATCTTGGTCTTTAATGAAAAATGCGGATAACATAGCGGCTCAAAATATAGTCTTTATATTTTTATTTTAATGTAATTTCTTAATAAATAAACTGTTAATTCCACGAATGCCTTAAAACAACAACTTTATAACTAATAATTATCCTTTATTACTCAAATATCGCTTTAACTTTTATATTTAGATTGGCTCTGTATGTTTTTTGAACTACAAAAAACAACTTTAAATTATTAATACGATTTCGTTAGTTATAAAACTACAAGTAAAGAAGGTTACAATGCTAATTATTAAATAAGAGGCAATTTTATTATGTAAATATAAGTATTAAATATACGCAGTAGATACGATATTATTGCATCAGCATATAAAATTTATTTATGAGAAGTTATTGTGTTTGAGTACCAGCTAAAAAAAAGTGCCCGACGAAAAACAGTTGCAATTAAAGTACACAATCAAAAAGTGACGGTATATGCTCCTAGTTATGTGGCAAAAAATCAAATTGATAGCTGGTTACATGAAAAAAAGTCGTGGGTAGATGCCCAGTTACGAAAGCAGCTTAATGCAACTGACACCAAACAATACCCCTTTGAAAAAGAACAAATACGTCTTTTTTCAGAAGTAGTTAATTTACGGTTTGAGCAAGGTCTTGATTCTGCAGTAAAACCTTATTTAGATGATGGATTATTAATTACGGTATCTTCTCGTGTTAAGTATCAGCAACAAAAGCATCAAAAGTTATTGGAAGCATATTTAAAAGAGAAGTTAACTGCCTATATAGAAATGCAATTAGCTTATTACTGCACTCAAATGAAAGAGATATTACCTGAGAATTTAAATATTGGAGTTTATAAGCGAAAGTGGGGAAGTTGTAATAGTAAACGTGAGCTAACGTTTAATTTGCATCTTGTTTGTGCGCCTCATCACATTATAGATTATGTAATAGTTCATGAATTAGCACATTTGCGTTATTTAAATCACAGTAAGGCATTTTGGCAACGGGTTGAAACGTTTTATCCTGAATATAAAGCAGCATCACAATGGTTAAAAATACATGGAAGTAGTTTGCAATGGGTATTTTAAGTCGTTTGTATCAAACAGATGAATTACTAGATAAGAAGTAGAAAAGTGGTGGAGGGAGCTGGATTCGAACCAGCGAAGGCTGAGCCGTCAGATTTACAGTCTGATCCCTTTGGCCGCTCGGGAACCCCTCCACACTAATTTTATTGCATTTGGCCCCACTTAACTTAGCGGTAAGAAAAGTGGTGGAGGGAGCTGGATTCGAACCAGCGAAGGCTGAGCCGTCAGATTTACAGTCTGATCCCTTTGGCCGCTCGGGAACCCCTCCAATGCAACGGCGCTGATAATAGCAAAACTTGTATTTAAGTAAAGAAAAAAGCTAAAGAAAAATGAAATAAAGCCGATAAATATCTATAACCTACAACAATCGGCTAAAGTCTATGCAAATCGATGATTTGTTAATCACAGAAGGGCAGTTGAGCACACGGCTCAATAAAAGTGTCCACGAACATCGCAGAGGAGAGTTTTCTCTTTTACTTGCAATGCTTTCTCATGATGCTCTGGATTTTAGTCAGTTTCATTTACCAAAAACAGAAATTGAAAATTTAATTGTTGAAGAGGATATACTGCGTAAACAAATTGGAGCAGCTCCTAAACAACTTTTAGCCCCAGATAAATTTGATATGTTAATAGGGCAATATAATGCATCCTTATTAGTAAAGAATGGGGAGCGTTCAGGAATGAGCGATATTAAATTGAACCATTGTTTAAATCCAGAGCCTCTTTCGATAAGGGATGACGCTACATATATCCCGCTTAATGTGATTGATAATTGTGAACTTGCAGTACGTAGGCGTTTAAAAAGCGCTGAAACTCAACTCTCTAATCCACAAATGGATGCCGCTGCTTTTTATGATAATCTTAATAACGAGAATCTACACCAGCCTTTGCATCTTGCTAGCGCTTAAATGATCAAGCCTATAAAAGGCTTTAAGTTCAAGTTAGACAATTTATATGCGAATGCAGACAACCTTAATTTTTTTAAAAACTGATTTAGTGTAAAAAAAGCATCCAAAAATTTATTGCAATTGCTATAATGAGTACAAATGGTATGACATTAAATGCCGTTATCATTAAATCAAGGTAATTAGGAACGTAATGAAGAAAACATTCACGCTGAATCATGAGAAAATCAAATACCCTCGTATGGTTGATGCTGCAAAGCACGAAGTGAAAAAATATTTGAAGAGAGAGCGTAATAAAACGCTGCCTGAAGATGCTGACTATTGGGCATTCGATTGTAAGTTTGGTAATACAGTTGAAGATGCACAAGTTGTGCACGTTGCTGAGTTAAGCAATCAAATTGGCGAAATTGAAAAGCAAGGTTTAACTTCTTTTTATGTAGAAATTTTAGCGCGACCTGCACAGCGTCAGCAATTAGATCTTGATGACGATGAGTAATACTTAGTTTTAAGTATGTATTAATTCAGAAATGGGCCTTAATTTAAAGGCCCATTTTTTATTGACTAACATTTAAAATGTGCAAAGTTTTAAAGTTAGGTAATTGTTCAAATTGAGGTGAATCTAATTGCATTAATGAATATGCAAGTTACTAGGCTAAATGAAAACGAATATTTAAAACTAAAGCATTCCTAAAAACTTTTTTGTGCGTATATTTAGTATTTATAAGCAGATCCCTCTGTTATTTATAAACTATAAAAACACCACAAAAAGCTAGATAGATGAATCTATCTCAAACAGCTATTTTCTATGCTAACAGCGTTAAATTCACTTGCCATCCAGCTATTGGTGCGCAAATTCTCCTTATTATCATTAAAAATTTTTGACTAGAGTAGAATAAATTAAAATATCATTATGATTCAATGCTTTAGTGGCTTTGTTAACTGGGTTCAGGTTATTTAGCTATCGAATTATTAATATTACAGGTTATGTTATTGATTTTTAATGCTTAACTTGTTTTCGTTTAATAGTGTTGTACTAACTAGAAAAAAGTGAAAAGAGTATTACTTACATTTGCATATCTCTAATCAGTATTATAATGTGCGATGAGCGATTAAATAGTTGTTGTACTTATGCCATTAAATTATACAGATAGTGAATTAAAGTTAAGTTTGAAGAGCTCAAGCGTACTTATTGTTGATGATCAATTGTTAAGTGTAATTGTATTAAAAAGAATACTAGCAGAGCACTTTAATGTTATCACTGCAAATAGTGGTGAAGAAGCTATCGAAGTATGTAAAATTAATGCACCAGATATAATTTTATTAGATATTACAATGGGCGGTATGAGTGGAATAGAAATGTGCTTAAAACTAAAAACCACACCAGAATCACAAGATATCCCTGTTATTTTTGTTACCTCATTTGAAAACCAAGAAACAGCTTGCTGGGAGGCGGGTGCAGTAGACTTTGTTAAAAAGCCTATTAATCCTGAAACTCTATTCAGAAGAGTACGTGCGCACATTACAATAAAACTTCAGCAAGATTTATTAAGCCAAAAAGTTTATCTTGATGACTTAACAAAAGTATTTAACCGTCGGTATTTTGATGCTCACTTTAAAAAAGTTGAATTAAGTGCATTACGAGAAAAATCTGATTATGCATTATTGCTTATAGATATTGATTATTTTAAACAATACAACGATATTTACGGACATATTCAAGGCGATAATGCTTTAAGGCTGGTTGCACAAACACTCACAAATAGCTTACAAAGACCAAGCGATTTTGTTGCAAGGTATGGCGGTGAGGAATTTATTGTTGTTTTGCCTAATACCAGTAGTGAAGGTGCACTTTGTGTTGCTGAAAAACTTAAGCAAAATATAATTGATCTGGGGATCTTACATAAATATTCAGAGTTTAATTTTTTAACAGTTAGCATTGGCGGTTCTACATTACAGCCACATAGAAATAATAAAAGTACGTTAGATTTAGCTGACAAAAAGCTGTACAAAGCAAAAGACCTGGGTCGAAATCAAGTTTGCTTTTAAAAATCACAGCAAAACATCTAAAACTTTAACCAATAACGATTAGTTTTGTTAGTTTAATTTGGTTAGTTTAAAAATGAAGGAAATGAAAAATATGTGCTTAATTTTAGGTAATCTCATAGGCGGCTAGCTTTTTACACGCCTAAACGTTAAGAATTTGAGCTAGTAGCATACTAAAGGTTTTTTACTGTTCTCCTAGATTGCAAATTTTGTAATATTATAAAATCATCTTATTTTTAAATATAAAAATCAATGAAGTCTAATAACTTGGCTAATCTATTTGTAAAATATATTTAGTTGAAAATAATAAAACCTTATTGTTCAAACTAACCCCAACAAGGCTTACATTTTTATTCAGAATGGCACTTTTTATATTTTTTACCACTGCCGCAAGGGCAATCATCGTTCCTACCCACTTTTATATCAGCAACAGGGTGTATTACCCCATCAAGATAACGCCATTGGCCATCTTCTTTAATAAAATCCGACTTTTCATTTAATTCACAAAAAAGATTTTGATAGAAATAATTCGCTTTAAACTCTACAAATCCCAGATTTTCTTCGTAGCCGGAGTCAATAACAGTTAATTTTATAAAACGACAACTATCTGCAAAGTCTTTAATTTCTTTAACTGGGTTTTCTGCTTGTTTTTCGCTGGCGTAGGTTTGATAAACATATTTTGCATTTTTAAGTACATATGCACTGTAGCGAGATCGCATTAATTGCTCAGGTGTTTGAGCTTGTTGTGTTGCTAAATGAAAAGGCTCACAGCAATCAACATAGCTTTGCTGACTGCCACAAACACAGATTATAGAATTTAGTGAGTTCATAATATTAATATAAAGTATAAAACCCTAGTTTAACAACCTTATTGGGCAAGCGGTATCTCTGTGACTTTGATATTTTTTGTAAAGCAATATAGTTTAGTATTTGTTTTACTTAAATCTAAAGATAAGCTTGTAAGTAGTTGGTTATTAACTATATCAGTCCATGTAATAACAGCTGCAAAATTACCATTATGCAAAGCAGAGTTTAATACGTACTCTAAATTTACTAAATGCTTTTGCCTAATAACAAGTAGCTTACTGGTATCGATTGAGCATGAGTCGAGTAAAGCTTTGCTAGGAACATGATCCGGCGCAATTAATAACGTCCATGCATTCAAGCTATTATATTGGTGCAGCACTTTTAATAACTCAAATGTAGCCGAAATTTCGTCCTCTATTTGAATTAAGTTAACACAATCGCTTTTGTTGTCTTGCTGATAGCTTTTAACAGTTCTTACGGTAATTGGCTGTAACATGTCTCTCACTCACTGGTTGTATATACAGTATGTGTATACAGTAGTTTATACAGTACTTGTGTGCAAGTTTTTTTTGCTATTTATTTGTACAGTCATTCATTTTTAAATGTTACTCAACATTATTTTATTTTTTATCATTTGATTTATAAGACTTATTTTTAGCATCTTTAACTTCATCCAAATTAAAGTAACTATTTATACAGTAGTGCGTTTATTGTAGAGATCAATTTCGCACTTATATTATTTTTTTAACAGTGGTTTTTTGTACTAAATACGATGGAGGTAATTCATAGTGATTATTCAGTACATGGGGTCCTTGGAATTAAATCAGAAAATTGTAATTGGTGAATTTGTTCATATAAGCTTGCAGCATAGCATTGTGCGTCTTTGAAGCGTTTTGTTTCAATATGCTTACGTAAATCAGCTAAAGCGGCAATTGCGGGTTGGTGTTCTTGAGAGCTTGATAAGCTTAACCAAGCTGCAGCATGAAATATACTTTTTGGCACGCCTTGACCTTTAATAAACAATATTCCTAAATAAAATTGCGCTCTATGATCGCCAGACATTGCAGCTAAACGCATCCATTTTGCAGCAAGGGCATTTTGCTTACTCTTTAAATAATAAAGTGCTTTATTTAGCGTCCTTTGTTGACTGTTATCGCTAACCTGCACTGAGTTTATATCGGTTGGTTGCGTTACAAAAAACAGTATATTATCTAACTGTTGCTCTAAATCTTGGTCTTTGGGCATTGTTTTTATCATACTCATTCATTATTTTAGTTACCTCAATAGTTTAGTATACCGCAAGGGAAAATGTCCTTTAAAAGATAATTTTTGTGATAAAATCTTGCCACTTTTTATTATCGTAAGTTTATTATGCTCGAAACCTTATTTAAAATTAATGAAAATGGTTCATCGGTTCGCCGTGAATGTATTGCAGGTGTAACTACATTTATTACAATGGTTTATATTGTATTTGTTAATCCTGCGATGCTAGCTGAAGCGGGAATGGACCAAGGTGCTGCGTTTGTGGCTACTTGCATTGCTGCTGCCATTGGTTGTTTTATTATGGGGCTATGGGCTAATTATCCTTTAGCACTTGCACCAGGAATGGGCTTAAATGCCTTTTTTACATACGGTGTTGTAATAGGATTAGAGCACACTTGGCAGGCTGCATTAGGTGCTGTGTTTATGTCTGGGTGTATATTCTTATTTTTAAGCTTATTTAAAGTTAGAGAATGGATTATTAATGCCATCCCCTTGGTTTTAAAACGCGCTATCGCAACAGGAATTGGCGCATTTTTAGCATTAATTGCGCTTAAAAATGCAGGTATTATTGTGTCTAATCCTAAAACTTTAGTTCAATTAGGAGACATAACATCAGCAGGGCCATTACTCGCTATTTTTAGCTTTTTTGTTATTGCGGCTCTTTTATATCGTGATTTTAAAAGCGGTGTTTTAATTAGTATTTTATTAGTAACTTGCATTGCATTAGGTTTAGGACTGGTTGAATATCATGGGGTAGTGGATATGCCGCCTTCTATTCTACCTACTTTTATGCAACTTGATTTTGCTGCGGCATTTGATGTTTCAATGCTGAGTGTTATTTTTGCTTTTTTATTCGTCGATTTATTCGATACTTCAGGCACGTTGGTTGCGGTAACACAAAAAGCAGGATTAGCAGATGAGAAGGGCAATATGCCACGTTTAGGTCGTGCGCTGAGTGCAGATAGTACAGCAACTATTGCAGGTGCAATGCTCGGTACTTCTACGACAACATCTTATATAGAATCGGTTGCTGGTGTATCTGTGGGCGGACGAACGGGTTTAACGGCTGTCGTTGTTGGCGCTTGTTTTTTATTGATGATGTTTTTTGCACCGCTTGCGCAAATGGTTCCGGCTTATGCTACTGCGGGTGCTATTTTATATGTTGCGGTTTTAATGCTGCAAAACCTAAAGTTTGTTAATTGGGATGATATGACAGATGCTATCCCTGTTACCGTTGTGCTCCTAATGACACCACTAACGTTTTCGATTGCAAACGGTATTGCGCTTGGTTTTATATCATATACGGCTGTTAAAGTGTTGTGTGGTAAGCAAGATCAAATAACGATTAGTGTCTGGATATTAACGGCATTGTTTGTCATGAAATTTGTGTTTTTACCTTAATAAATACTTAGATAGTAAAAAGCCCATATAGGTTTATATGGGCTTTTTTAATATTTAATTTTATAAAGGGGTTACCATTTTTTCTTTGGGGCAAACAGTACATCTAAATCATCTTGCTCTTGTTCGTTTTTCTTTTTAAGTGCACTTGCATTAGATGCTCTAAGCTCAACACTTATGGCTTCTAGGTAACCTTCAACTTCTTGGCGCTTAGCGGTTACATAATCATCAGAATAAGAAACAGCGCTTAATGTTGCATGTGCCTTTTCAAAATATTGTCTTGCAGAGCCAACCATATTCGCTGAACGTGCAGATAAACCACGCTTAATTTGGCTTTCAATGTTTATACGCAGTTGAAGTTTTTCAAGGCGTTTATCTTCGGCTACAAACGTTTGGCTATCTACTCTACCTTTATTATGTTCTGAACGTAAAATAACGCGTAACTTTTTTATGCCTTGTATAAGGCTAACGAGTTGCTTGTCGTTACTTGGTAAAGACAGAGTTTCGTTGTTGTTACCTTGCACAGCATTTGTAAGATGTTCTTTTGCTTCATTTAAACGACTTTTCAGTGCTTTGGAATTAGGTGAGTTAGTCACCATGGTACTTAGTGCTTCGTAAATACGGCGTTGTAAAATACGGATAATATATTCAGATAGCGGAATGTTGGCACTATTCATAAGTGCTTCTTCAGTTTCTTCTATTATCGCTTTTTGTTTTGTGAGTTCTTTACGACGCTCGCTTTCTTGTTTTTCTTTGTGTTGTTGTACAGCACTTACCCAAAGTGCAATCACAATCAGTGCAACTATAAGTACAATTATAATAGAAACGATCATGGTGTAATTCTCGGATTCATAACCTAATTCGTTAATCTTACATTAAAAATATGGTTACAGGATAGTTTTGCACCGATTAACTTTAAAATATGCAAATAAAGCGCTACAACCTTAAGGGATTATAAGATTAAACCGGATAATCATTGCTATCTGAAGTATATTTATTGTGCTAGCCTTAAACTCTAAACATATAAAATACATTAACATTGAACTAAAACTACCTTTAAAGTGAAATAACGCTTGGTTTTAGTGAGTGTAGCCTTTATATATAATATGAATAATAACGTTAAAATATGCGGCCATGAAACTACAACAGCTCAGATATATCGTAGAAGTACAAAATCATAAATTAAATGTTTCAGCAACTGCTGAGAGCTTATTTACCTCGCAACCTGGTATTTCTAAACAAGTACGAATGTTAGAAGATGAGTTAGGTGTGCAAATTTTTGGTCGTAGCGGAAAGCATTTAACGCATGTTACTGGTGCTGGTGAGGATATCATTAACATTTCGCGCGAAATACTTTCTAAAGTAGAAGGTATAAAAGCAGTTGCGAATGAGCATACTTTGCCTGATCAAGGTAAATTGAATATTGCCACTACACATACTCAGGCTCGCTACGCGCTCCCAAATGTTATCCAAGGGTTTATGAAAAAATACCCTGCGGTATCACTGCATATGCACCAAGGCACACCACAACAAATATCTGATGCAGCAGCACGAGGCGATGCCGACTTTGCAATAGCAACAGAAGCTTTGCATTTGTATTCAGATTTAGTCATGTTGCCGTGTTATCACTGGAATCGCAGCATTGTAGTAGCTAAAGACCATCCTTTAGCTAAAAAAGCACATAGTTTAACTGTGGCTGATATTGCTCAGTATCCATTAATCACTTATGTGTTTGGTTTTACCGGACGCTCAGAGTTAGATAAAGCATTTAGTGCACACGGGCTTGAGCCGCATATTGTATTTACAGCAACCGATGCTGATGTTATTAAAACATACGTACGATTGGGTTTAGGTGTAGGTGTTGTGGCTTCAATGGCAATAGATCAAGTAAGCGATACAGATTTGGTTTGTATTGATGCAAGTCATTTATTTGAAGCAAGCACAACTAAAATTGGCTTTAGAAAAGGCAGTTTTTTACGTACCTACATGTATGACTTTATTGAGCGTTTTGCGCCGCACTTAACCAAAGAGCGAGTAGAGCGTGCAAGTTTAATGCGTAATCAAGATGACGTAGATAAATTATTTGCAGATATAGAATTACCAGTTAAATAGCTGCTTGAGATAGATTTATTATCCAAAGTTCAGGTTAATTACATTCAACGAATAATAAAAAAGCCGTCTACTTTAAATAGACGGCTTTTTTCTTTTTATAAAGAACTGACTAACATTCGATAATATTAACAGCTAATCCACCGCGAGCGGTTTCTTTGTATTTAGTTTTCATATCGTTGCCGGTTTCAAGCATGGTTTTAATTACTTTATCAAGAGATACCTTTTGCTCGCCACTGCCACGAATAGCTAAACGCGAAGCGTTAATCGCTTTAATGGCGCCCATTGCATTGCGTTCAATGCATGGCACTTGCACTAAGCCACCAACAGGGTCACACGTTAGACCTAAGTTATGTTCCATACCAATTTCTGCTGCGTTTTCTACTTGTACAACATTACCACCAACAATTTCTGTTAATGCGCCTGCTGCCATAGAACATGCAACGCCAACTTCACCTTGGCAACCTACTTCAGCACCCGAAATAGAGGCATTCTTTTTATATAAAATACCAATAGCCGCAGCCGTTAATAAATAACGTGTTGCTATATCGCGGTCTACTTCTTTTACAAATTTGTGATAGTACATCAGTACAGCAGGTAAAATACCTGCAGCACCGTTGGTGGGGGCGGTAACTACTCGACCACCAGCAGCATTTTCTTCATTTACAGCAAGAGCAAATAAATCAACCCAGTCCATTGCACGAAGAGGGTCGTTACTTACTTCTATATTTAGTTTTAAGTATAAACTCGGTGCACGACGTTTTACTTTTAAGCCACCTGGTAAAATACCTTCGGTTCGAACACCACGGTCAATACAAGCCATCATTACTTGCCAGATATGAAACAACTCATCTTTTACTTCATCTTCAGTGCGTAGTGTCTTTTCGTTTTTCATCATCAAGCTTGATACGCTAAAGCCAGATTCTTTACACATTTCTAGTAGCTCTTTTGCGCTATCGAATGGAAAAGGAGCGGGGTTTTCTTCTCTAATATCGAGGGCAGCTTGTTTTTCGTTTTCAAATTCTTCGTCAGTAACAATAAAACCGCCACCGATAGAGTAATACACTTTACTGTAAACTTTTTCGCCGTTGTTTGAGGCAATAATTTCCATTGCATTAGAATGCTTTGGCAGGGTTTTACGGCGATGAAAAACAATAGCCCCTTGTTTTGGAAACTTTGCTTTGTGTATTTGATTTAAATAAATAACCTGATCATTTTCAATGGTCGCTAAAATATCATCGACTAAATCGGCATCTATAGTTTCAGGATCGTAACCAGCTAAGCCAAGTATGACGGCTTTACCTGAACCATGTCCAACGCCTGTTTGACCTAGCGAGCCATAAAGCTCTACTTTTATATCGGTAACATTTGCTAATAATTGTTTTTCTTGGAGTTCATTAACAAATAAACGTGATGCGCGCATTGGACCAACGGTGTGTGACGACGATGGGCCAATGCCAATGCTAAACATATCAAATGCACTGATCATAATGTGTGTGTCTCTACTTTGTTTCTCAGCACGAGGCTGTTCTTTGAACGGTCGACCATGATAACGTGGAATTGCAATCGTGTAACTACTAATAGCTAAGATTTAAACTGGTAAGGCGAGTTGTTTTGTAAAGTTTTTTATAATGTTTGCCGTAGCACCCCACAGTAGTCCATTAGGCGTTTTAAACCCCTGCAAAATCACTGTTTTTCCAAACCGTTGAAAAGGTAAAGGTTGCCAGTTAGCTTCGTTATTTAAATCTGAGATCGACAACAAAAAGCTGGCTTGTACTTCATTATAGTCATTTTCCCACGTGGTGCCTTTGCTTAGTAAGCCCACGTACGGGCTAATACTAAAACCCGTTAAAGTTGAATACTCTGGTAAGCTGCCTAATACTTTAACGTTACTCGCGGCAATATTTAACTCTTCTTTTAATTCACGAAGTGCTGTGGTGCGAAGAGTAACATCGCTTACTTCAAATTTGCCCCCAGGCAAACAAATCTCCCCAGGGTGATGGTGTAAATAGGTAGGGCGCTTACACAGTAAAATATGGGCATGGTCATTTATATCAATAATAGGCAGCATAACAGCGCTAGCACGCTTTTTACGCGTGTCTTTTAATTGATTTGGCGCAGCCGTAGGGCTTAACAGAAAACGCGCCATAATATGTTCACTATTCAAAGCGACCTACTGTTTTAATAAAGGGAGGATTTTGTTTACTTTATCGTATGTTTCTTGATATTCCAATTCGACTTTAGAATCAGCTACGATTCCGCCGCCTGCCCAACAGTAAATTTGTTGTTGGTGGCATACCAAGGTACGAATAGTAATACTGGTGTCCATATTGCCACACGCACTTAAATAGCCAATTGAACCGCAGTAAATACTGCGACGATGTGGCTCTAGTTCTTCAATTATTTGCATCGCTCTTATTTTAGGTGCGCCAGTAATAGAGCCGCCCGGAAAAGCCGCCTGAAGCTGATCGACCGCTGTTTTTCCTTCATCAAGTTCTGAGGTTACTGTGCTCACTAAATGATGCACTGCCGGAAAGCTTTCGATAGCAAAAAGGGAAGGGACCTGAACACTTCCAGGCTTTGCTACTTTGCCTAAATCGTTACGCAGTAAATCAACAATCATGACATTTTCAGCGCGATCTTTTGCTGATGCAGCGAGTATTTGTGCTTGACATTGATCCTCTAACGCATCCGCTTTTCGTGGCAGTGTGCCTTTAATCGGTTTGGTTTCTACAACGTTATTATTTACAGATATAAAGCGCTCAGGGGAGATTGATAAAATAGCCCCTTGAGGGTGATTTATAAAGCTTGAAAACGGCGCTTTATTAGCCTCACGCAGTTTAATATAAGCTGCCCAAGGGGAGCCTTCAAACTGAGCGTTAAAGCGCTGCGCTAAATTAATTTGGTAACAATCGCCACTTTTTAAATACTCCTCAATTTGGGCAAATTTTGCAGCATACGCATCTTTACTCATGTTTGAGTGCCAATCAGTACTCAATTTGAAGTTTAAGTTAGTTATTGGTGCATCTAAATACTGCTCATAAAGCCTGAGGCGATTAACGTTTGGCTGCGATACATAAAACCAGCTTTGTTGTTGTTTATCGTAAATAAGGGCATCTAAATAAAGGCCAATAGCCATTTGAGGAAGATTAATATCTTCGATAGCATTAGTGGGAATGTTTTCAATTGTACGGCCTAGGTCGTAGCCAAAGTAACCAAGCCAACCGCCGTTAAAGGGTAAATCGTAATCGGCTTTTGTTTTATCAAGAAGTGCAAGTTCACTATTCATTATTTCAAAACAGCTTTTACAGCTTTGTTGATCATTTAGAAAACTTTTGTTGTTTTGAACTTCAAGCGTTTTTGTAGGTTCGATAGCTATAATATCAAAGCGACTATTTACATGGTCACTATTGGCAGAATCGAGCAATATGGCATAAGGAAGGTGTGCAAAATGTGCAAATACATCAATACAGCTTTGCTTTATGGCTAATTTAATACAATTATTTTTATTGTTTAGCATTTACTACCCCTTTAAGAACTGGCTCGAAACGGGCTGGGAGGGTATCATAAGTCAAATTTTTTGGCAGCACTAAGCTGCAAAAAACAGTGCAAACCACCGTCACCGGTTTGATTTAGTTTACGCGACAACGCGTAACGGTAACTTAAGGAACCACTATGAGTACAATTTGTCAGCAAGATTTTATTGATAGCATTGAAGATGCATTACAATATATTTCGTTCTATCACCCACTTGATTTTGTTCAAGCACTCGAGAAAGCCTACAACAAAGAACAAAGTAAAGCGGCTAAAGACGCCATTGCACAAATTTTAATTAACTCACGCATGTCGGCTGAAGGCAAGCGTCCACTTTGCCAAGATACCGGTATTATTACCTGTTTTGTTAAAGTAGGTATGGATGTTAAGTGGGATAAAACAGATTTAACCGTTCAACAAATGGTTGATGAAGGTACTCGTCGTGCATATTTGAATCCAGATAATCCTTTACGTGCATCTATTGTTGCAGACCCTGCTGGCACGCGTAAAAACACGAAAGATAATACGCCTTCGGTTGTACATATTGATTTAGTAGCTGGTGGTAAAGTAGAAGTAATGGTTGCGGCTAAAGGCGGCGGCTCTGAAAATAAAAGTAAAATGGTTATGTTAAACCCATCTGATGATGTTGCTGAATGGGTAGAAAAAACATTACCGACAATGGGTGCTGGTTGGTGTCCGCCAGGCATGCTAGGTATAGGTATTGGTGGTACGGCTGAAAAAGCGGCAGTAATGGCTAAAGAGTCGTTAATGGACCCAGTTGACATCCATGAGTTAATGGAACGCGGTGCAGAAACAACAGAAGAAAAACTACGTTTAGAAATTTTTGACCGTGCTAATAAATTAGGTATTGGTGCACAAGGGTTAGGCGGTTTAACAACGGTTGTTGACGTTAAAATTAAAACAGCACCAACGCATGCTGCTTCAAAACCTGTAGTAATGATCCCTAACTGCGCTGCAACTCGCCATGTACATTTTACGCTTGACGGTTCTGGTCCTGCTAATTTAAAAGCACCTAAGCTAGAGGATTGGCCACAAGTTACTTTTGAAGTGGGCGAAGGCACACGTCGTGTTGACTTAAATACACTGACTAAAAAAGATGTTCAAGAATGGAAAATGGGCGAAACCGTTTTACTTTCAGGCACTATTTTAACGGGTCGTGATGCAGCGCATAAACGTCTACAAGATATGATCAACTCAGGCGAAGGTTTACCAAAAGGCGTAGACTTTGATAATAAATTTATTTATTACGTTGGACCAGTAGATGCGGTACGTGATGAAGCGGTAGGTCCTGCAGGCCCTACAACAGCTACTCGCATGGATAAATTCACCGATATGATGCTAGAAAAAACAGGCATTGTAGGCATGATTGGTAAAGCTGAACGTGGACCTGCAACTGTTGAGTCTATCAAAGAGCATAAATCTGTTTATTTAATGGCAGTAGGCGGTGCGGCTTACTTAGTATCTAAAGCAATTAAAAAAGCACGCGTAGTTGCTTTTGAAGATTTAGGTATGGAAGCTATTTATGAATTTGAAGTAGAAGATATGCCAGTGACCGTTGCAGTAGACAGTGAAGGCGCTAATGCGCATACACAAGGTCCTGCGATCTGGAAAGCTAAAATAGAAGAGCTTGATAGCAAACTAAAATAACGTAAGTTATGCTTTTAGAAGCGAGCCTAGTGCTCGCTTTTTTGTTTTTTAAATAGAGTCATTACCAAGCTTACAGCTCTGACCAGTTTGCGAAAAAGCTCACTTTTTACTGAAAACCTATAGGCAGCAATACGTGGCGGGCAAGTAGCACTTGTATATTAAACTTTACATGCAACAGCTGTGTTACGTTCACGTAAACGTAAATCGGTGTGGTTATTCTATTTATAGTTTTTAAAACTTACAAATGACGGTTTTGTGAATTTTTTATCTATATAAAAGTTTTAATTCGGTTATTTAATTTAAGCTTGATGTTTTCATCGGTTTTATCTTCTGTGAGTATAGCGAACTCGAATATGAAGTGATAAAGTCTCGGCAATTTCCAGCGCGCATACCCTCTCACGGGTTAACTATTTCGGAGTATTTTAAGTGGCTGTGTTTAATCGAGTTGAATTTGATAACCACGAACAAGTGGTTTTTTGTTCTGATGAAGAGTCGGGTTTAAAAGCAATTATTGCTGTACATAACACTAAGCTAGGTCCTGCTGTTGGCGGATGTAGAATGTGGGATTATGCGAACGACGAAGATGCGGTTTATGACGTACTGCGCTTATCGAAGGGCATGACTTATAAAAATGCAGTAGCACGCTTACCATTTGGTGGCGGCAAATCTGTAATTATAGGCAATGCGAAAGAAATTAAATCGGAACAATTATTTCGTGCATTTGGTCGTCAATTAGAGCGATTAAATGGCAGCTATTACTCAGCCGAAGATGTAAATATTACCTGTGCTGATGTTGCACTTATGAATAAAGAAACTAATTACGTACTTGGCCTTGAAGGCAAAAGTGGTAATCCATCACCATTTACAGCATACGGTACTTTTTTAGGAATTAAAGCCGCGTTACAACATCAACGTGGTCATCAAAACTTTGCAGGTATAAAAGTAGCCGTTCAAGGTTTAGGTGCTGTTGCCTATGGTTTATGTAAACATTTAGCCGATGCTGGCGCTGAGTTGTTTGTAACAGATATTAACCAAGTAGCTATTGATCGCGTAGTTAATGAGTTTGGCGCAACTGCGGTTGGCATTGATGAAATTTACGACTTAGATGTTGATGTATATGCACCTTGTGCATTAGGTGCAACTGTTAACGATTTAACTATACCGCGTTTAAAGGCAACTATTATTGCGGGTTGTGCTAACAATCAGTTAGCTGAATCTCGCCACGGTGAAGTTATTCGTGAAAAAGGCATTTTATATGCTCCAGATTACGTAATTAACGCCGGTGGTATTATTAACGTTTATTACGAAACAGCACCAGAAGGTTACAGTAGCGATGCTTCAAATAAGCATGTTGAAGGTATTTTTAAAACGTTAACTGAAATCTTTGCTCGAAGCGAAAAAGAGCAAAAATCTACGCATTTAATTGCTGACGAATTAGCACAAGAGATCATTAAAAACGGTCTATAAATTTAAGCTAAAATGCAATAAAGGTGTGCAATTGCACACCTTTTGTTTATCTGTAAGTTAATGCAATTATTATTGAACAGCGGTACAATTTATTTTTAATTTTGTGCGGCAAATTATGACTTCTTCAACTTCTCTTATGCAGCCTATCGACTTCGATAATTGGCCTCGAAAGCAACATTTTGAATTATTTAAAAACTTCTCTCAGCCTTATTTTAATGTGTGTGTACGTTTAGATATTCAAACGCTATACGATTATTGTAAAACCAATCAAATTTCTTTTTTTCAAGCGTATGTGTATTGCACCTTAAAAGCTTGCTATGCATATGAGCCAATAATGCTACGTATAAATAATAGTAAGCCATGTTTACTTAATACTGTGCGTGCCAGTGTGGTTGAGCTTGCTGAAAACGATACGTTTATATTTAGTTATTTTAATTATAAAAACACGTTCAAAGAGTTTACTGCTCATGCAGAGCAGGTGGGTGAAAAAGCGAAGTCGCAACCGCTTTTTTCTGATGCGTTTGCCCAAACTGAAGGACAAGCAGATTTAATTCATATATCAGTTTTGCCATGGTTAAATTTTAGCGCATTTTCGCATGCATTTAGTGACGGTCAAAGTTTAGGGATCCCTAAACTTGTGTTTGGTCAGTATGATAAACATACAGGGACGATACCTTTAGCAATTGATGTGCATCATTCATTAATGGATGGATTGCACGTAGCAAAGTTTATAAACACGCTTCAAACTACATTTAATGACTTTTGTAACGATTTGTTAATGTAATAGAAGTAAGCCCTGTGGTAATATTTCCAGTTATTCAAAAGTTTATGTTTAGATGTAATTACGTTTAGTTACATTGGTGTCTAGTCTGTATCGCTAATTTATTAGTTAAAAAATAATTATAAAGGCTGTTTATGATGAAATGTTTAGGCATTTTATGTTCTTTGTTCGTCATATTTGTTTGTGAAGCACAAGAGCAAACGCGTTTACCGCTTAGCGATTACTTTTCTGAGACATGGAATACACGCTCAGGTTTACCTCATAATAGTATTAATAGCGTTGCTCAAACTCAAGATGGTTATTTGTGGATAGCGACTTGGGAAGGGCTAGCGCGCTTTAATGGTCAAGAATTTAAATTGTTTACTCGCTCCGAGATAAACAACCTTCCCGATTCTGGTTTACGTACACTTACACCTACAGATGATGGTGACTTATATATAGCCGGCTCAAGAGGGGGGATCAGCCTATATCATAACCGTCTTTGGGATACCCAATTTTCGGCAGCCNTGGCTTGCACTTGAAAACGATGGCGTATTTTATCGTGCAGCGAATAGTAAAAAAGACATTTCGATAATAAAAAATGTGAGCGCTTATAGAATAATCGAAGATGCTAGTAATATTATATGGGCAGCAACAAGCGACGGTCTTTATAAAATTACAGATAAACACGCCACTTTAGTTACCCCTGAATATGGACTCCCTAATTCTCCTGTTTATAACTTACTTATTACGAGAGATGGACAGTTATTGATTGGCAGTGAAAAAGGAGCTTACATTTTAAATAATGAACACTTTGAGCCTGTTGACCCTCAACTAAGTACTGAATCTATTTCTAGTTTGTTGGAAGATGATCATGGTGATTTATGGTTTGGTACTATAAACAAAGGCGTATTTAGACTTAGCCCTGATGGCTTAGAGCAACTAGATTCTGAAAATGGGTTACCTGCTAACCGTATATTATCCATGCTACAAGACCGAGAAAATAGTATTTGGATAGGCACTAACGCAGGCTTGTTTAGATTAAGAGAAGCCCCGTTTTCATATTGGACTAAAAAAAGAGGGTTAGCTGGAGATTACGTCCGAACCGTATTATCGCATTCAGATGGCAGCTTATGGATTGGAAGTAGCACTGGGCTTAATCGTCTTAATAAAAATAAGATAACTAGGGCGTGTTGATCTTTGCGGTATAAAAAACAAACAGCATGAGGATAAGGTATAATTGAATTCGCTAAAAAACGTTACACCGAACCCTCATGCCAAGATTAATGTTAACAGACGCGACATGGAATGTCTTATCAAAAGTAATGCACTTAAGTGGTCGAATTTATAATAAGCCTGAGCATAGAAAAACGCTCGAAGGCATACTCTATAAGATGCGTACCGGTATTCCTTGGCGAGATTTACCGTCTTATTTCGGCTCGTGGAGTGCTATCTATAGACGATTTAATTTATGGTCCAAAAAAGATATTTTGAATGAATTATTTCGTGTGTTATCCCACTATGCTGATATGGATTGGATCTTTATTGATGGCAGTATTGTCAGGGCTCACCAGCATAGTTGCGGTGCAAGAACCGCTGGCAATGAATCAATCGGTAAGAGTCGAGGTGGCAATTCGACTAAAATTCATCTTGCAGTAGATAGCGGAGGATTGCCTGTTTATTATGAATTATCCTGTGGAAATACGCATGATATCGTCCATGCAGAGTCACTTGTAGACAATTGCCCAACGAGTAATGTGGTTGTCGCAGATAAAGGCTACGATAGTGAAAAACTAAGAGAGTTTATTCGTGATAATAGCGCTACACCCGTTATTCCACGCAAGGATAACAGTTTAGTGGGTAATGAAGATATTGACTGGTGCATGTACAAATATAGGCACTTAGTTGAGAATGCCTTTGGTCGGATCAAACAATATAGAGGGATAGCTACAAGGTATGAAAAGCTTGAACGGAATTATCATTCCATGCTCGCTTTAGCATTTACTATGATGTGGCTACCAATGTGGGCTGATTAATATATATACTACAAAGATCAACAGCCCCTA
>NZ_AUTQ01000160.1 GCF_000498095.1 Pseudoalteromonas sp. TB64 | reverse complement strand
TAGGGCGTGTTGATCTTTGCGGTATAAAAAACAAACAGCATGAGGATAAGGTATAATTGAATTCGCTAAAAAACGTTACACCGAACCCTCATGCCAAGATTAATGTTAACAGACGCGACATGGAATGTCTTATCAAAAGTAATGCACTTAAGTGGTCGAATTTATAATAAGCCTGAGCATAGAAAAACGCTCGAAGGCATACTCTATAAGATGCGTACCGGTATTCCTTGGCGAGATTTACCGTCTTATTTCGGCTCGTGGAGTGCTATCTATAGACGATTTAATTTATGGTCCAAAAAAGATATTTTGAATGAATTATTTCGTGTGTTATCCCACTATGCTGATATGGATTGGATCTTTATTGATGGCAGTATTGTCAGGGCTCACCAGCATAGTTGCGGTGCAAGAACCGCTGGCAATGAATCAATCGGTAAGAGTCGAGGTGGCAATTCGACTAAAATTCATCTTGCAGTAGATAGCGGAGGATTGCCTGTTTATTATGAATTATCCTGTGGAAATACGCATGATATCGTCCATGCAGAGTCACTTGTAGACAATTGCCCAACGAGTAATGTGGTTGTCGCAGATAAAGGCTACGATAGTGAAAAACTAAGAGAGTTTATTCGTGATAATAGCGCTACACCCGTTATTCCACGCAAGGATAACAGTTTAGTGGGTAATGAAGATATTGACTGGTGCATGTACAAATATAGGCACTTAGTTGAGAATGCCTTTGGTCGGATCAAACAATATAGAGGGATAGCTACAAGGTATGAAAAGCTTGAACGGAATTATCATTCCATGCTCGCTTTAGCATTTACTATGATGTGGCTACCAATGTGGGCTGATTAATATATATACTACAAAGATCAACAGCCCCTAGTGTAATTGTACCGATAATTCAACTTTTGATGCGGTGAATTAACCCTTTTGTGCGATAAGCTATAGATTGTCGTTGTAAAATAGAATCATATATAAATTTAAATAATCTTATTATATTTTAATGGATTAGCTTATCTTTATTAGCGACATAAATAGCAGTTCGATAATAATCGCTAACTGAATTCACGATGAATTTTCCAGTGTTTTTTAAATAATATTTACTGCGTATTTAGTGGCTTTTAGTTTTACGGGGTATGAATTGTACTGATAGAAGAATGCTTGAATTTATAAATTTAAATGGGTTTTTAGTAAAAAAACTCAATGGAAAAAATACCAATAATAAATATTTGGCGGCTTTTTTACCGCCTAATACGTATTAATTTACGACCTAAATTAAGATGATAATTGTAATTTTTAATTAATAACGACTTGATTACGCCCATTTTCTTTAGCTTGATAAAGTAGCTTATCTGCATTTTTTATCAGATCATCAAGCTGATTTTGAGTTGAGTGGCTAATAGCTGCACCAACACTAAACGTAACGGGTTCATTAAATGAAGTGTTTTTTGAGCTTATTTCAGCACAGTACTTTGACAAATTTTTATTTAAATCTGAAAAAATAGTATTAATTGTTGATACGTCCGTCGTATTTAAAATAAACAACCATTCCTCGCCACCATAACGACCAAATTCGCCATTACCTTTTAATGATTGTTTGGCTGCGTTGGCAAAAGCAATAAGCACTAAATCGCCAATATCGTGTCCAAAGCTATCGTTAATTTTTTTAAAGTAATCGAGATCGACAATTGCAATTGTTGTTGCTTGCTCTTTTATTATATTTTCAGCGAGTTGCATAATACCGCGCCTATTAAGGCATTTTGTAAGGAAGTCGGTTGATGCAAGTGCATGATACTTTTTACGTTGGGCAACTTGCCTGTAAAATAACCATAAAGATGCAAGTACCAAAATAAAAGCAATCGCTGTACTTAAGCGCCAGATCAATTTTTGTTGGTATTCTTCTTTCGCTTTAAAAGCACTAATGTCGTTTTGGTGCGCAAGGCGCAATATTTCTTCTTCCTTCTTTTTAACTTCGTATTTTACCTGCAGCGATCTTATATGATTTTCGCTAGTCGCTTCTAGGTGTTTTTTTGTATAAAAAAGTTCTTGCTCAATTGCTTCAAATGCATCGCTATCGTATCCAAGGTGTCGTTTTAGTTTATAGCGTTTACCTAAAAAATCGGATTTATAAATACTTCTACTAAATTTATCGAGTGATAGGAAAACGAGGTCGTTTGTATCATTTGCTTTTTTATATAAATTTTGTTTTTCGTAAATATCACTCAATAAAATCATTGAGGCTAACTGCATATCAAATACCCCCGCAGTGGTTGCAAGCGCTATGTTTTGATTAACAGTACTCAGCGCATCTTTATAATTACCATGCTCATATTGAATACTCGCTATTGAGTATTGAGCAAAAGTAACTCCTTTTTGCATATTGACCGATTTAAAATAAAGTAAGGCTTTTTTAAAGTATCCAATGGCATCTTTGCTGTTACCGACATCTAAAAGTGCATTGCCCAAGCTCCAATAAGCTTTTGCTGTGAGTAAGTGATCTTGGGTTTTTTCGTACGCGACAATTGCCTTTTTTGCATAATCTACGGCTTTATCTTTTTCATTTAAATAATTATATGCATCACCAATTTTACGTAAGAAAAACCCTTGCGAGGCGTTGTCAGCTTGTTCTATCGACAGGTTTAAGCCTTCAAGCGATACATCAAGTGTTTTGCTAAGCGAATCTGAACTGGTGTAATAGTATGCGAGAGCCCGATAGATAATAATTTTTTCATTTATATCTCGCTCTGGCAGCCAGGCTTCTAGTTTTTTTTCTAATGTTTTAGCTGGCGTTTGTTCTTCTTGTTGCGAGAGATACTTTAATTTTGCTTCTAGCAGTAATAAGTATAAATCCCAGCGTGCTTGAATAGCTTTCATTGCTAGGTACTTATTTACATGGGTATTTAGCGCGTCATATTGCTCATCTCTAAAAAGCAGTTCTGCATACAAAGCAGCCGCTTCTAAATGAAGTGTTTCCCAATTTTGTTCTTTACTTACCTCAAATATTTTTTTTAGCTGTTTTTTATTTTGAAGATAATCTAGTTTATTCGCTTTAAAGTGACTGATGCTACTTTTAGCTGTATCGCGATCCATTGTAAATTGAGTTGGTTTTTCAATTTGCTCATTTGCTTGTAAAGCACCGCTTTGAAATAAAAATAAAGTAAGAATAAAAAGCTTTATCCATGTGCTTTTATTTAAAACATTACTTTGAAAATTATCTGTCATATTAGTCCGTTATGAGATTATTTAGTACAAGTGTAATTTACAGCCTTGTTCAAAATTTACAAGAATAGCTAGTTAAAATGGTGGGTTTTTATTCTTATATCTAATCGTTTAGTACTTTTTTGGTGCGTTAATATTAATATATTTTGATTTTACAATTGGTTTCGAAATACAGAATACTAATTTCACTACGGTAAGATTGTTAGTAATAGTCACTTATTATATTTGTATAATAAGCAAACTTATTGTAAATAAAAAACAAAGTTTCTCTTTATAAACACGGTATACTCTTTGCAATTATGAAGTATTAGTAGAGCGCTATAAACTATGAAAACGAGCAAAGAACGAGGTTTATTTATTTTTATTATAGCGTTGTTATTGTTTTTGCTACCGGCAACTTTCTATGGATGGCATGAGAGTGAGGATCCCGCTTTTATTCCTAACCAACATTACAATTTTATTGATTCTTGGGTATTAACGTTTTTAACCCTACTTGCTTTATTTATCTTATTTAAGAATTATAAACATAACCATGGGGTACGTGAATGGCTAAAAGAATACTTTGATTTAGGGAACTGGCTGGGCAATGCCTTTATTTTACTTATAGCACCGATATTTATTTATTTGTATTTGTCCTCATTAATTTTGTTGCCAATAAAGTTGTGGACTCATTATCATTTGGGTGAGCAATGGTCACAAGAATACGTCCTAGTTGAGGTTAACGAGTGCACTAAAGACTATTATGAGTGTGTAAACCTCACATTTTCGGATTTATCTACACATAATGAGTACTCAATTAAATGGTTTCTGGATAATGATGAGTTGCTGAAACTAAAAAACAAAAAAGTAAACTTGATTGGCGAAGAAGGTTATTTTGGGTACATAGTAAATGCAATACAATGGTAAACTACCAGCTTATTAATTGTAATTTTAAAAGGAGTTAGAAATGAATTTAGGTAATTTTAACGAATCTATAAAAGGATTTTTTTGG
This sequence comes from Pseudoalteromonas sp. TB64, assembly GCF_000498095.1. Classification (GTDB taxonomy): domain Bacteria; phylum Pseudomonadota; class Gammaproteobacteria; order Enterobacterales; family Alteromonadaceae; genus Pseudoalteromonas. The sequence goes on along the minus strand of NZ_AUTQ01000160.1, from coordinate 9,951 downwards.
GGCTTGGGATTTGTAATTGCGTTACTTGGAGGCATAAGTGTATATGCTTTAACGGTAGCGGCTGAGATTGACAGCGGATTTAAAAAAATGGTGAGCAATAAAGTATTAGAATCAACAACTGACTTTGATGATGACTACAAGCTCACTTTATCAGATGTTTTTAAAGATAATGGTAAAGTAAGAATTACTGCAGAGTTACAAAACATCACCAACGAGAGCATATATATGAGGGCTATAGTTGCGTCAACATTTGATAAAAATAATAAGTTTATTGGTAACTGTGTAGGGCAAAGTAATGATATGTTTTTAGCGCCAAATGAAATTAGTTATATTGATATAAATTGTAATTTAATAAAGCCGCAAGTAGAGCGAGTACACTTTGCGAAGTTAAAAGTAAGGTGGATTTAGTTTACGTACTTATTTTACCCTCTGAACCGTAATAATAAGGTCACCGCAAAAGGCTAGAGTGTTGCCTTATAAACTTAAGTTGTTTTTATGATAAATAAATTATTCAGATGGGATTGTGGCAGGCAGGAGTCTGGTTATCATAAAATGCTGTTATGTGGTGCTCTATGGCCTATAAAATTTGATGTTTACTTTATTAAATTCCCACAGGGAAGCGAAATAAAACCACACACCGACAACGTTAAAACCGGCAAGCACTTTAGGTTAAATATTGTGTTAAAGCATGCACAACAAGGCGGTGAATTTACGTGTGATAATCCAATAATAAATAAAAGTCGGGTCAAACTGTTCAGACCCGACATAAATGAACACAGTGTTTCAAAGATTGAACAAGGCTGTCGTTATATTCTAAGTATTGGCTGGATTAAGCGTTAAGTTACTTTATAAATAACAGGTGGTTTTATAGTAATGGTTACATTTCATTGTTAATAACCACCTGTTTTTGATGATATTAGTTCTAATATTTAGATGTGTTAACCCCCCTCCTGTTATTGATTATGAAAATGATAAGAGTTATCATTAAGATGTTAATTATTTTACACCTCCCTCAGGAATCATCATGTTTAACCCTAACTATTTGGCATTAAGTATTGCTGCGTCTTTATCTATTTTTTCTAATATGGCTTTTTCACAACAAAACGACGAAATTGAAAAAATTGAAGTAACAGGACGTGCTCAGCAGTTTTATTTAGAAACAGAAAGCAAGGTTGGTACTAAAACTAATTTAGATCTTATTAAGCTTCCTCAGTCTGCTCAAGTATTAACAGAGCAGCTTATTATTGATCAAGCCGCACGCGATATTACCGATTTATACCGATCAATTGCGGGTGTTAGTGAATACAGTTATTCGGGAGTTACATTTCGTGGCTTTAGAGATGACGCAAATGTATTTTATGATGGGGTGCGTGGCGACCCATATTCGGGCTTTGGTGTACCACAATTATTTAATGTTTCTCGTGTTGAAGTATTAAAAGGTCCAGCTTCTGCTTTGTACGGTGGTGGTGAGCCTGGCGGCATGATTAACTACGTTACAAAAAAACCAAGCTACACGCAAAAGCGTGAATTAAAGCTCACACTGGGTAACTTTAATACTCGTGGCGCATCAGTTGATATGACTGGCGGCTTGAGTGAAAAAATGGCGTATCGTATTGGTGGTTTTTATGAAGAGCAAGACAGCTTTCGTAATAATGCAGATTCAAAAAACACAGAACTAACAGGCGGTTTATTATTTGATTTAAGCGACTCTACATCGCTTACAACAAGTGTTGATTATATTAAACAAGACTTGGGTGGCAATCGATTGCGTGGAGTGCCAGTAGATGATAACGGTAACTTTTTAGTTGACCCTTCTTATAATGCAAATGAGTCATTTGACTATCAAGATATGGAAGCGTTAGTGCTACAAGCTGAGCTTAACCATTATTTTTCAGATAAGTTTTCAGTTAGTTCCACTCTACGATACCTTGATAATGAGCGTGATCAGGCTTATCACGAGTCGCAAAATTGGGTTGACGTAAACGGCGATGGCATTGCTAATATTGATGATGAAACTATTAGGCGAGAGTACCGCAAACAGTTTCGTGCAAACGAAGAAATTAGCTTAACAACCGATTTTGTTTACAGTGTTGATCAGGGTGATGTAGAGCATCAGTTTTTATTTGGTGGTGATTATCACATAGTCGAAACGCAATACGATTATTTGCGCGCACAATATGAAGCCGATGGCGTAGCAAATTTAAATATTTACACTCTAAATTATGGTGAAACAGATCCTAGCACCTATAACTTAACTGATTTAGATCGTGATGGTATAGATACAGACCGTTTTGGTGTATACGTTCAAGATGTAATTAGTATTGGTGAGCAATGGACTGTAATTGCTGGCCTACGTTATGACTATTTTAAAGAATTAAATAAAGAAACTGGCTTTAGCTATTCTGATAACGGTGTTACGCCTCGCGTAGCATTAACCTACCAGCCAGTAGAAAACACCTCTGTTTATATAAACTATTCTGAAAGCTTTAATCCAACATCGTCGGGCGATCAAGAAGATGTGATAGGTGAAGGAAACTTAGAACCAGAAACAGGTAAACAAACCGAACTTGGTATGAAAAACCGATGGTTTGATGGCAAAATAATGAGTACGTTTGCAGTTTACCAAATTAATAAAGAAAACGTGGTAATGAGTAACCCTGACGATACGGGATCAGGTGATGGTATTGCTGCACTTTTAAATATAGGTGAAGTAGAAAGCCGTGGATTTGAAACAACCTTAGTAGGTGACCTATCTGAGCATTGGACAATAACGGCTAACTACGCATATAACGATACGGTTGTGGTTGAAGGAGCGCTTGGCGAGACTTTTTCAGATACATTTGGTGATGGCTCACGCTTTGCTAATGCGCCGCGTCATCAAGCGGGTTTATGGTCTCGCTTTGGGCTAGATTCGATTAATTCCTCTATTGCTTTTGGTGCTAACTATGTAAGTGAGCAAGTAAGCTCTGATGGCCAAAAAGTAAAACCATTTACCGTATTTGATATGAGCTGGACGAGTCGCTTTGATGACGTGTTATTGAGTGTAAATATTAATAATCTGTTTGATAAAGAATATGCTGTAAGTGGCTTTAGTCAGCGTAACGGGCATTTTCCGGGTAGCCCTCGTGAAATTGTTGGGCAAATTACGTATCAGTTTTAGTTATTTATAAATAAGAGGGTAAGTATTACTTATCCTCTTATTTAATTAACCAGATCGTTGGTTAATAGATTTACTAACATAATAAACTATATGATATTTAAAGTTACTTTTTCTAGCTATAGATTTGCCGTTATCGCTGAAAATAGTTACTTGAGATGGATTTATTATCTAGATATCACTTTTAAATTTTGCTGCTTCTTGTGTGGTATTAATAGCTGTAATAGGGAAGGGGATAACGATGCCTTCTTTTTTATAGCGTTTATGCAACGCTTTTATAAAAGCAGATTTAACCCAAAACCGATTAAAATACTCTTTAGCTCTTAGCATTACGGTAAAGTTAATACTTGAGCTATCAAAGGTATGAAAAACTACAAAGGTATTATAATCATCCACCCCCCATTCGTGAGAGATCAGGATTTCACGTGCGACTTCTAAAGTAACTTGCTCTACAAATTCTAAATCAGAATCGTAATGTACATTTACATCAACAGGCACGCTTAGCTCTTTTTCAGGATAAAAGTAATTAATAATACGTGATTTAGACAGCTGGCTATTAGGTATAATAATCATATTATTAGGTAGCATTTTAACCCAAGTAGAGCGCCATCCTATGTGCTCTACAAAGCCTTGTTCTTTTGATTCTAGCTCAATAAAATCGCCAACCCGTATAGGCTTGTCTATAACTAACTGAACACCAGAGAAAAAGTTTTCGAGGGTAGGTTGTAGTGCAAGTGCAACCGCCAAGGATGTAATACCCAAAGAGGCGATTATTGGCGTAATAGAAATCCCCAATGTACCTAATAAAACCAAAATACCTACCGATAAAATGGTCGCTCTAATAACGCCTTTAATAATACTTTGGGAGTTAAAAATTACAGCTGATTCTTTACTGTAATAATTAACGGTGCCAATAATAAAGCGATCAAAAAAGAGAATTAATGCGAGTAAACCTAATATAATATTTATTGTTGAAAACGGAATGTACTTCGAAAAAGAAGCCTCTTTTATAATGGCTCCTTGCTCCAAAATGGTTAACAGCACAATAATAGTGCAAATTGTTAATGGTTTAGCTATTGACTCAATAAGTAAGCTATCAAATATAAATTTCGTTTTTGATGTCCACTTTTTAAGCCAGTGCATTATAAAAAAGCGGATGCAAAACAATGCAGTAGTTAAAATGAAAAGGCAAACTACAATAACAAGCCAAGGTTGTTTTGTGAGATTGAAAAGTGTATCTGCAGACATTACTTAACCCTTTTTTTACTTGTTTAAGTATTAGCAGCAAGTTATGTACCTACATGAAAAATAAACCCGAAAGGGTATTTTTCATGTAGGTGGATTGTGTATATGAGGATTAACGAGCGTTATTCTTACTTTATTTACAGACTACTTTAATTAAATGTTTTATAGAAATGCGCGCTTTAATTTTTATACTTATTGAGAAAATAAGCTCGAGACTTACCATTGGTACCTAATGGTAAGTCTTCATAATCATTTTTCAGAATTTAACCTGAACTTTACTGAAATAAGTTACGCTTAATGGCTACTCTTTTTCTATATCGACGTCTTTATCAAAAGCTAACTCATTAAAGGAGGTGACCGTATTGGGTATTGTCACCGTTTTAATTGCATTATCTATAAATGCGTTAACGCCTATCGTTTTTACAGAGCGAGGAATGGTCAAGCTGGTTAATGCATTTTGAGCGAATGTAGCTCCTTCTATCGCTGTTAAAGAATGAGAAATAGAAACAGACGTTAAGGCATTATTTACAAACACCGCAGCCCCAAGTTGGGTGACCGAATCTGGAATAGCGACCGATGTTAGTTTGTTGTTAGCAAAGGCAGCCTCGTCTATGTTAACGACAGAATTAGGCAAAGTAATACTGGTTAATGCATTGCGAGAAAAAGCATGAGGTCCAATGATAACTAATGAGTTAGATAAGCTCACGCTGGTTAATGAATTATTTGAAAAACTGAATTCACCCAATTCAGTAACAGAATCCGGGATCGTTACGCTCGTCAAATGATTGCCATAAAATGCCCAGTTGTCAATTTTTGCAACAGAACTAGGAATATCAATACTCGTTAAAATGTTATCGGAATACGCCCCACCAAGAAAAACAGTGCTCGCAGGAATAGTTATTTGACTCAGTAGATTTTTAGAGAATGCATTGCCTCCAACATCAGCTAAAGAGGAAGGGAGCGTTTCTTTAATGAGCATATTGCTGGTAAATGCAGCGCTGCCAATCTTAGTAACAGAATCGGGGATCACGACACTGGTTAATGAATTATAAGAAAACGCACTTCTCTTAATCGTTGTTACCGTGTTTGGGATGACCACACTGGTTATTCCTTGATTGGAAAAAGCAAAATAGTCTATTGTTGTCACTGCAACACCGTCAAAGTTATCAGGAATTATAATATCTTTAGCAGAACCTCTATAGCGACCAAGTGTGCCGCTTTCTTTGTCAAACTCCACACTACTTAAAGTGAGTACTGTACCACCTCGCTTTGCATAATGATCTGATGCACCAAGTCTCGACAGGGAATAATAAGGAATATCTAGATTGGTTAGATTATTTTTATCAAATGCGTAATCACCAATAATTTTAACTCTAGGAGGAACGACCACATTCGTGAGTTCATTTTTATAAAAAGCAGCTCCTCCTATACTTTCTAACTTTTCTGGAATAATCACACTGGTTAAGGCGTTGTTAGAAAAAGCCGATGCCCCAATACTACGAGTCGAGTCTGGTAACGTAATATGTGTTAATTTGTTATTAAAAAATGCGCCGTCATGAATAGATCTTATTGAATTTCCCATAGAAACGTCAGTTAGCTTATTGTCACGAAATGCAAACTTACTGATCGTCCGTATAGAATCTGGGAGGGTTAGGGTGGTTAATACATTATCACGAAAAGCGGATTCACCAATTTTATCTACGGAATTTGGAATTGTTAAATTAGCCAATAAATTATGGCGAAACGCTTCTTCTTTAATGTCTTTTAAGTTGCTCGAGAACGTAATATTAGTCAACAGGTTATTTGAAAAAGCACTCTTATCGATGGTAATTACTGAATTAGGAATCGTGATGTTGGCCAGTTTATTATTTTCAAAAGCAGATTGGCCAATATGTGTTACGGAAGAGGAAATAGTAACATTGGTGAGCGCATTTGTTCCAAACGATGAGTCACCAATGGAAATAACAGAATCAGGAATAACGACTTGTGTTAGGGCGTTATTAAAAAATACGTTTGACGTTAACATTTCCAGTGAGCTAGATATTTGTACCTCAGCTAAACGATTGGATGCAAAGGCAGAACCCCAGATATCCGTCACAGAATCAGGGATTACAACACTTTTTAAATTATTACCTAAGAACGCTTTCCCTTCAATCTCAACCAAAGAATTAGGAAGAACGACACTATTAAGACCGCGTGTTTTAAATGCTTCATAATCAATAACAGTGACAGGTATGCCATCAAAATTATCCGGAATAATAATATCTTTATAATCGGCTAGATATTCAGTAATAACACCTTTACCTTCCTCGAACTTAAAATGTACATCTTTCAATGTTAGCGTGACAGGTTCTGGTTTCGGATCACTATCAGCACACCCTGATAATAAAACGATTAGTGTGACTAAGATAAAACTAATAATGTTCGGTTTCATAACGTACCTGTTTTTGAATATGTTTTACAAAGCGCTTTATAGCAAACTTTGCTATAAGGTTTGTAAGGGCTTAATAAGTAAAATAATTGACGTAAAAAATAATAAGCTTGGGCTTTTTAGGGTGCTGTTTTTTTTGTTTAAAGTGAAATGATTGAAGGAGCGGTAAAAATATAAATAATATCGGATAACCTATAAGCAATTATTAGATGCTTAATATATCGAGTTATAAGAGAGAAATCGAAATAAAGGCATGAGTAAAATTGAAAATAAATTTATCGATATAAATAACTTAAAAATACGTTTTATGCTAACAATCTTTAAATTTGTGGGGCAGTGTAACAATTATTATGTGTGTCTTATAGAGATTTAAATGTAAGTCATGATTCACATTTATGATAAAGCTATTCAAAAGTTTGTATGATATGCACTTAGGGTGATTTTGCTTAATTGGCAATGAAGCTTAAGTGCTTTTATTGAGCTTTAGCACTTTAATTATTACCTCCTATATATTTAAAGCAATAAAGCACCGCCTACAATTGGGTTAAACCAAGTAGACGGGAGTTTATTTTATATTTTGTAATTTACATTGATTCGAGCGTTTTACCGCGTGTTTCTTTAATATATTTAACCACAAAAAATATGCTAATAAGTGCCGAAAAAGCATAGAATCCATAAGCACCCGCAAGTCCAATATTTGCAAGCATAATAGGAAAGGTCATGGTGATTGCAAAGTTAGCAATCCACTGTGCACTTGCAGCCACAGCAAGGGCTGCACCACGAATACGGTTATTAAAAATTTCGCCTAATAACACCCATACTACAGGACCCCAACTTAAGCCAAAAAATACCACAAACAAGTTCGCCATAATCAGTGCAAAAGTACCCATGTTATCGCTAAGGGCAAGCTTTCCTGCTTCATCAAGGCCTGCACTGCCAAATATGTAAGTAAGTGCACTTAGGCTCACAAACATACCAATACTGCCTATTAGTAACAGTGGTTTACGACCAATTTTGTCAACTAATGCAATCGCAATAAAAGTAGATACGATGTTAGTAGTACCTGCTAGTACATTTATAAATAGTGATTGCGATTCATCAAATCCCGCCGCTTGCCAAAGCTCAGAGCCGTAATAAAATACTACGTTAATACCTACAAATTGCTGAAAAACACTCAGTGCCACACCTACCCAGACAATAGGGTGGACTTTTTTACTGCCATCGATAAATAAATCACGAATACTTGGTTTTGTATCGCTTTGGAGTGAGCGTTTAACATCGTTTATTTGTGTATCAGCATTGTCATTCGATATTTTACTAAATACGGTTTTAGCGTCATCAATTTTACCTTGCGCAACTAAATAACGCGGTGATTCAGGTATAAATAAAACGCCGATTAAAAACAGCGTTGCAGGTGCAAGCTCTGCCCAAAACATCCAGCGCCAAGCGGCTAAGTCAAACGTTAATACTTCTTGTGCGCCACCAGCCGCATTTGCAATAAGGTAGTTACTTAAAAAAGCGGCAAATAAACCCAGTACTATTGCAAGTTGTTGTAAAGTAGCTAAGCGACCGCGAATTGTAGGAGGGGCAACTTCAGAAATATATGCGGGAGCTAAAACAGATGCTGCACCTATACCCAAACCACCAAATAAGCGGTAAAAAATAAATTCAGCTGAACTGTCGCTAATACCTGAACCAAATGCGCTAATAGCAAATATGATGGCTGTAGCAATCATAATAGATCGGCGACCAAATTTATCAGCAAGCGGTCCTGCAGCTAATGCTCCTAAAGCACAACCTAGCAACACCGACGCTACATTAAATCCGGTTGCTACACTGCTTGAGTTAAATGTATTACCAAGCGCTGAAACCGTACCGTTTATTACGCCAGAATCAAAACCAAACAAAAAGCCACCAATAGCAGCAACGGCAGAAATAAAAATAACATATAAAATGGATGCCTCAGTCGGTGTACTTACTGCCGGTATGGGCTTATTAGGTGGTGTATGTGTTGTCATTGTGTGCTCTGAACATTAATTAATACAAAGGCATATAGTATAGCAAACCATTAATGCTTAACACTTTACGTTATTAAATTGATTTCAGGTGATTATGAATGTTTGCAGCCGTTGATAAGTGCCAATTTAAATGAGTTATTGTTACTTATTTACTACCTTCACTTACTATTAATTCAATCAAGCCAGTAAAGTTAGGGATATTATTTAGTAGGATTAACTAGGGCGTGTTGATCTTTGCGGTATAAAAAACAAACAGCATGAGGATAAGGTATAATTGAATTCGCTAAAAAACGTTACACCGAACCCTCATGCCAAGATTAATGTTAACAGACGCGACATGGAATGTCTTATCAAAAGTAATGCACTTAAGTGGTCGAATTTATAATAAGCCTGAGCATAGAAAAACGCTCGAAGGCATACTCTATAAGATGCGTACCGGTATTCCTTGGCGAGATTTACCGTCTTATTTCGGCTCGTGGAGTGCTATCTATAGACGATTTAATTTATGGTCCAAAAAAGATATTTTGAATGAATTATTTCGTGTGTTATCCCACTATGCTGATATGGATTGGATCTTTATTGATGGCAGTATTGTCAGGGCTCACCAGCATAGTTGCGGTGCAAGAACCGCTGGCAATGAATCAATCGGTAAGAGTCGAGGTGGCAATTCGACTAAAATTCATCTTGCAGTAGATAGCGGAGGATTGCCTGTTTATTATGAATTATCCTGTGGAAATACGCATGATATCGTCCATGCAGAGTCACTTGTAGACAATTGCCCAACGAGTAATGTGGTTGTCGCAGATAAAGGCTACGATAGTGAAAAACTAAGAGAGTTTATTCGTGATAATAGCGCTACACCCGTTATTCCACGCAAGGATAACAGTTTAGTGGGTAATGAAGATATTGACTGGTGCATGTACAAATATAGGCACTTAGTTGAGAATGCCTTTGGTCGGATCAAACAATATAGAGGGATAGCTACAAGGTATGAAAAGCTTGAACGGAATTATCATTCCATGCTCGCTTTAGCATTTACTATGATGTGGCTACCAATGTGGGCTGATTAATATATATACTACAAAGATCAACAGCCCCTA
>NZ_AUTQ01000159.1 GCF_000498095.1 Pseudoalteromonas sp. TB64 | reverse complement strand
AGTTGCAAAATAAAAGGCTCCTGAATAAATTCAGAAGCCTTTATAAACTAACCAGAAGATCGGTCAATGGATCGTTAAATATTTCTTAACTGATCGGCATTAAGCTATACAGCTGCTCTTTTGAAGGTATTCAGTTTAAGCGTTAAGCCCAAATGGGTCGTCAATACTGTAACTTGGCTCTGTAAACCAATGAGGGCCGGTGTCGGTCATGTAAAAATGATCCTCTAGGCGCACGCCAAATTCATCGGGTATAACTAACATTGGCTCGTTACTAAAGCACATGCCTGTGGCAAGTGGGGTTTTATCACCGCCAACTAGGTATGGCCATTCATGAATGTCTAGCCCAATGCCGTGACCAGTTCGATGCGGGCAACCTGGCGTTTGGTACTGCGGTCCTAGCCCTTGCGCCGCTAAATAGTTACGTGCGCCAGCATCTACGTCTTCGCAGGTGGCACCGATTTTAGCTACGTTAAATGCCGCCATTTGCGCTGCTTTTTCATGATCCCAAAACATTCGTTGGCGTATGGTTGGTTCGCCAAATACATAGGTACGGGTTATGTCTGATAGGTAATCGTGTACTTTACAGCCGGTATCTATTAATACCATATCGCCTTTTTTAAGTACTTGGGCGTCTTTAACACCGTGCGGAAAAGACGTTGCAACACCAAACAATACAATACAAAAATAGTTACCTGGTGCGCCTACCTTTTGGTGTGCTTGTTTAATAAAGGCTTCTACTTCGGTGGTAGTTATTCCCTCGTAAAGCATGCTTGCTGTGGCTTGATGTACGGCTAAGGTCATATCCATTGCGCGCTGCATTAAGCTAAGCTCGTGAACAGATTTATGCATGCGGCAATGCGCCGTTACAGGCTGTGCATTGATGAGTGTTAAACCCGTTTGCGCTTTATTAATGCCGTCGAATATAAAAAATTGCGCGCTTTCATCAATGCCAATAGTTGCGTTTTCATTAATGTTTAGTTTTTTTAGTACTTCAACAAAAAGTGCATAAGGGTTTTCGTGCTCTTGCCACCCGTGAATAGGACCATCTATAACTTTAAACCCGTTTAAAGAGCCAATTTCGAAATAAGGCGCAATGTATTGTACTTCACCAAGGGCGGGTAATATTGCGCCAACCATGCGCTCGCTCGCGTACCATTTCATACCTGTAAAGTAGGTTAGGTTGGTGCCAGCGTTTAAATAAATTGCATCAATATTGTTTGCTAACATATAAGCTTGCGCCTTTGCTATGCGCTCTAAATGTTCGTCAGCAGCAATAGGGGTCAGCGTTAGTGTCATATTACTTAAGCTTGCCAACGCTTGCTCGCTTGATTGTGTACCTATACCTATAGTGGTCATGTTTTTCTCCTTGGATTTTTAGCTAGTGTGATTAATACCAAGGTAAAATTCAATGTTATGCGATAAAAGGATGCAATTACTTGCAGCTTTAAACACATAACATTCACTTTTTAGCATAAGGTAAGCGAGTTAGTTTGTTACTTGTGTGATAGCTATCAAGCCCGGTTACTGCAACTGTTTCTATTGCTTGTAAATCTAGGAAACCATCGCTTTGCAGTGCTTCTTTATCAACAAAAACATCCATAATTTCGCCAATAACGAGCTCAGTACCATTGATGGCTAAATGCTGGTTTTCTACAAATTTAACCGAGTACTTTAAGCGGCTTTCTTTTACAAAAGGCGCTGCAAAGTCGTTTAAGTATTCAGGTGTTAAGCCTGTAGCATCAAACTCAGACTCTTCTTTATCGTAACGAGCTGAGGTTTGATGAGCTTGCTTGTAAATTGACTTATTAACTTGGTTAATTGTGTAGGTGCCCGTTTGTAAAATATTTTCAAACGTATGACGCGGCACACTATGAGGGCGTATTATCATTGCGACTAACGGTGGGTTAGCCCCAAGATGAATAACAGAGCTTACAATCGATAAGTTGGTATTGCCGAGTAAATCTTGCGTGCCAATTAAATTAGCGCTTTTAAAACCCGAAAGCGAGTTGATTAAGTGTGTACGGGTATGTTTTTCAAGTGCGTCTATACGCGCTTTAGTAAAATGCATTAAAAATCCTTACCACGGTATGGTTGAGCCTTGCCAATCTAAGTAAGCAGGTTCACCGTTTAGTTTTAAATCAGGGTTATTGTTTGTTAATTCAAAAAGTTGACCAGCTACAAATTCAGGTGTAAATAATTTACCTTCAGGTACATTTTTTTGAAAGGGCTTTGAAAGTGCTGTATCGGTAGTGCCAGGATGAAACAAAATGAGTTTGGTATTTTTAGCACGACGAGCAAGCTCTATAGCCGCCGTTTTAAATAGCATGTTAAGCGCCGCTTTAGATGCGCGGTAAGTATACCAACCACCTAATTTGTTGTCGTTTATGCTGCCTACGCGCGCACTTAATGCTGTAATAGTACACTGCGTTTTGTGGGTTAATAGCGGCAATACGCTCTGTAAACACAATAATGGCGTGAGTGTATTAGCATTTAGTAACTCGTTAAAATAATCAGCGTTTAAATCTTCTAACTTCTTTTCGGGCATGTGCTGAGTATTATGCAATTTACCGTTAAACATAATAACTTGATGTAAATCAGCTTGCTGTTGCTTAAGACTAGATGTGAGCTGAGCCAAGCTATTTGCTGAGTAGTCGGTGTTAAAGTGCTCAGTGTTAGGTGTGTTATTTATTGCAGGTTCATCTGTTTTTGAGCTAACACAGATAATTTTAAAATTGGCTGCATGATTATTCAAATGTTTAACATAGGCTTTTGCAATAGTGCTACTAGCGCCAAATAAAACAATGGTTTTCATTTTCTACCCTTAGTTTTTAAACTGCATTGCCCATTAGAACACGTTGTGTTCGGCATTAAAATTTTGCTAAAAGAGTGTCTATATTTAGCAAATAGCAAGTATCCGCAGTCAGCGAAAAAGCTAATTATTGGCAAGCGAAAAATTTTCAACCAGCCGTGTTTACCTACTACTTTCCATGCTTCGTAAGTTACATCTAGCCCGTAAATCATTTCACCTGATTGCTTTTGAGCTTGCAGGTAAGTCATCGCTTGGTCTTTATCAATATACGAATATCGCTCACTAAAATCGCTAGCGTTAAGATCTTCAAGCGTAATTAAGTTTTTGGTATCAGCGTGTTTTAGTTGGTTCATTTCGGTACTGCATAGTGGGCAATTGCCATCGTAAAAAATGATCATATAATTGCTTTGTGATTATTTTATATATGCTTTTTTACGGACAAGGTTTGCAAATCGATCTATTAAATTTGTTCTCATAATGATATTAATAGTGTCCTACGAAAAAATGGAGATTGATAAATGAGTGAACAATACGCCGCCTTGCGAGGTAATGTAAATTTACTAGGGCAACTACTAGGACAAACAATTAAAGATGCCCAAGGTCAAGCGATTTTAGATAAAGTGGAAGAAATTCGTGCTTTATCAAAATCATCTCGCAGTGGTAACGAAGACGACAGACAAGCGCTAATAGAAGTATTACATGCGCTTAGTGATGAAGAGCTTTTACCGGTTGCCCGTTCATTTAATCATTTTTTAAACCTTGCTAATGTAGCAGAGCAATTTCATACCGTTTCGCGTTTTAATGACGTTGGCCTTGGTCAACAAAATCCTCTCACTCAAACATTAAAAACGTTAGCTTCAAAAGCAGAACAAGGCCAGTTAGACAGTAATCATTTGGCCGAAACACTCTCAAAACTCCACATAAATTTAGTATTAACCGCTCACCCAACCGAGGTGACGCGCCGTACTATTATTAATAAACACGTTGAACTAAGTGATTGCTTAGCCTCATTAGAGCGAAAAGATAACTTGCCGTTAGAGCGGGATACTATTTTAAATCGTATTGAACAGCTTATTAGTCAGGCTTGGCATACCGATGATATTCGTCGCTCTCGCCCAACGCCAGTTGATGAAGCTAAATGGGGTTACGCAGTAATTGAAAACAGCCTGTGGCATGCGGTACCGCGTTTTTTACGTGAATTTTCAGCCAATGTTAAAGACCAGTTAAGCTTAGAGTTACCAATAGATTACAGCCCGATTGAGTTTACATCTTGGATGGGTGGGGATCGTGATGGTAATCCGTTTGTAACATCGCAGGTTACAACAGAGGTGCTTGATCATGGTCGTTGGATGGCACTTAATTTATACATTCAAGACTTAAAAACGTTGTGCGCTGAATTATCTATGTCAGATGCCAGTGATGAGCTTATTGAGCTTGCAGGGCAAGAGTTTGAACCATACAGAGCAGTAATCAAAAAGCTTAAAAATCAGGTTGCTGAAACAGTGGCTCATCTTGGCGCTAAAATTAAAAATAAGCGCAGCGATTCACAGGACTTAATTACTAATATTAATCAGCTTAAACATCCGGTTGAGGTGTGCTACCGCTCGTTATTAAAGTGTAATATGAAAGTAGTTGCAGATGGCTTATTACTTGATTTACTGCACCGTATTAATAGCTTTGGTTTGCGTTTAGCTAAACTTGATGTGCGCCAAGATTCGTCTCGCCACGGCGATGTGTTTTCAGAACTGACTCGTTACTTAGGTTTAGGCGACTACAACCAATGGCAAGAGCAAGACAAACAAGCATTTTTACTTGCAGAGCTTAACTCGCGCAGACCGCTTATTCCAAAACATTGGCAACCAAGCCCAGATGTACAAGAAGTACTTGATACCTTTGATGTAATTGCCAAGCAAGACGAAGCAACATTTGGTTTGTATATTATTTCGATGGCGCGAACAGCTTCAGACATCTTAGCAGTACAACTATTGCTAAAAGAAAGCGGCTGTAGCTTTGATTTACCAGTAGCACCGTTGTTTGAAACACTCGACGATTTAAACGCAGGCAGTGATGTAATTACCACATTGCTTGATAATGTTTGGTATCGCGGACACATTAAAAACACCCAAAACGTAATGATTGGTTATTCTGATTCAGCTAAAGATGCCGGCATGATGGCAGCAGGGTGGGCGCAGTACGAAGCAATGGATAAACTAGTACAGCTTGCTGATGCACGCGGTATTGAGCTTGTTTTATTCCACGGACGTGGTGGTACAGTAGGGCGTGGCGGTGCACCCGCTGCACAAGCGCTGCATTCACAACCACCAGGCTCATTAAAAGGTGGTTTGCGTGTAACCGAGCAAGGCGAGATGATTCGCTTTAAATTTGGTTTACCCGATGTAGCACTGCAAAGCTTAAATATTTATGCAGGCGCAGTACTGCAAAGTAACTTATTACCGCCGCCGGAGCCAAAACCGCAGTGGCGCGAAGTAATGAAGCTAATAAGTGAGGAGTCGTGTGAGCATTACCGTAATGTAGTTCGCCATGATGAAAACTTTGTACCTTACTTTAGAATGGCAACACCTGAGCTTGAACTGTCTAAGTTGCCGCTTGGCTCTCGCCCTGCAAAACGTAATCCTAATGGTGGCGTTGAAAGTTTACGTGCTATTCCATGGATTTTTGCTTGGAGCCAAAACCGTTTAATGCTTCCAGCATGGTTAGGTGCGTTAACAGGCTTAAAAGCTGCGCTTAATAAGTACGGTGCAGAAACCCTAAACGAAATGAGCTTACAATGGCCGTTCTTTAGATCGCGCTTAGAAATGCTAGAAATGGTATTTAGTAAAGCCGATTGCTGGTTGAGTGAGCATTACGACAATGCGCTAGTGGAAGATATGTACAAACCACTGGGTGTAACACTTCGTAAAGAGCTTCAAGAAGCCATTAGCTTGGTGCAATCACTTAGCCCGCAAAAAAGCCTCTTAGCCGAACAGCCTTGGATTAAAGAGTCGATTAGTTTACGTAACCCGTACACCGATCCACTTAATTTATTACAAGTTGAGCTTTTACGCCGTGCTCGCTCAGAGGAAAAACGCAACGAAGGTGACATTGATAATGCATTAATGATCACAATGACAGGTATTGCAGCAGGCATGCGTAATACCGGCTAACATGTTATTTTATTAGGTATACCAGTTAAAATTAAAGGGAGCACGCGATGTGCTCCCTTTTTTTGCGTTTAATAACCTAGGGCCTGTTTATCTTTCGAGGTTAAATTTGCAGCAGTGTATTTGGTATTTAGGCAAGGCAGAGCCTATGTAGTGTGGTTATTCCCCATAAATAGGCGATAACGCAGCATAAATACCAAACACGCGCTGCCCGAAGGTTCGTCCTAGGGACGATTAACTCTTTGTTGCTCGGTTTTTACTTAGCCCACTAGGTTACAAACCTCGCGCCACGATTAAATCGTCCCTAGTTAGAACAAATTTTAATCCTGAAAGGTCAACAGGCCCTAGCAATTAGCGGCTTAACCTTTTAAACTACTTAGCCATTGAATAATGAAAAAATGTTATGGCTTCAGCAACTTTTACTGTACAGCAAGATACAGCACTTACAAATTCGCACATCACATTAAACGTAGTGCAAACAGCGTCATTACGTAGTCAATTAAAATCACAATGTGGCATATTAAATTCTAATAATATTAAACAGTTATGCACGCAGCTTAATGTATCTGATGATGCATTATTACAAGGTTTAGTGCCTTTAGCTTCTGAGTTTGCTGTTGCACCGGTATCGCATTTTCATGTGGGCGCAATTGTTAAAGCGCTTGATGAAAAAGGCGAGGTAAACTTTTACTTTGGTGCAAATGTAGAATTTAACCAGCAAGCGTTGAGTTTAGTCGTTCATGCAGAGCAATCGGCAATAAATAACGCATGGTTAAACGGCGCTAAAAAAATAGTTAAAATAGCGATTAGCGATGCACCGTGTGGGTATTGCCGCCAGTTTATGAATGAACTAGCCGATGCAAAAGAGTTTGATATTTTACTTCCTGGTCAGCAATTTAAACTCGCTGAGCTACTGCCGCATTCATTTGGTCCTACCGATTTAGGTAACGAATTTAGCTTATTTAACCCAAAACCACAGCAAGCCAAGTTTAGCGTTGATGATGTTTATGAAACACTTGCTCGTTTTGCTCTTAATGCTTATGCACCTTACAGCCAAAACTTTAGCGCCGTAAAAATAAGTACATTTGGTGATGGTGATTTTTACGGAAGTTACGCCGAAAATGCAGCTTACAGCCCAAGTTTATCGCCACTACAAAGTGCGCTAAGTCAGTTCTTTTTAGCTGGGCTTAGCTTTAACGAAAGCACGGTGAAGGGAATAACATTGTTAGAAACTGCAGGCCGAGAAAATCAGTCGCAAGTAGCAAAAGCTGTGCTTGCCAGTTTTACGCATTTACCAACACTTAAAGTAATTAGCGCACCACTTAAATAGTGGCTCGCATACAATAAAGCACAGCCAGAGCTGTGCTTTATTAAAACGTGCCATTCTATCGAATTAAATAACTCACTAACTGCGTTAAAAATTATTCATATAAAACAACTATACTTCATAATTTTTGCTTGTTACTGAGCCATTTTCTTATCGTTATAATAGCCCACTAATTAATATAACCTATATTAATCAAGTAATACTTTAGCTGCTTCTAATACGACTGCTACAGATTTACGTTCAATTTCACCGTGGTCAACATTTGGTATTTCTTGGCGAGTACGGTTAACAAGTACGCCTGCTACACATGCAGCTTGTAAACCAAGGGCTGCACACATAGTAAATAATGTTGCTGATTCCATTTCGTAGTTCATCACGCCCAGTTTTTGCCACTCTTCGCAGCTACCTTGTAGTGATTTAGGAACGTAACCAGAATGCGTATCGTAACGCTCTTGCCCTGGGTAGAATGTGTCGCTTGATGCAGTAATACCAATATGGAAGTCGATATTTAAGTTTTTACATGCTTGTACCATAGCTTGTGTTGCATAAAAGTCAGACACAGCAGGGTAGCTAAGCGGTGCAAAATGTTGGCTAGCACCGTCTAAACGTACAGACGCTTGGCTAATTAAAATTTCGCCTTCGTTAATATGTGGCTGAATTGCACCTGTTGTACCAATGCGTAAAAATTTACGCACGCCAAGTTGTGCTAATTCTTCTACTGCAATAGACGTAGATGGACCACCAATACCCGTAGAACAAACAACCACAGAATGGCCATTTAATTGACCTAAATAAACATGAAACTCACGAGTTTGAGCAAGGCAGGTTGGATTGTCTAGGAATTGTGAAATGCGTGCAGCACGATCTGGGTCACCTGGTACAATCGCAAGTTTTGCACCTTTAAGATCGTCAATACATAGTCCTAAGTGAAATACCTTTTCCATAGCTAAGCCTTATTATAATAAATTGTGTCAATCTAGCATCATTGCTAGAAACGTTTACTAAGTACAGGACGATTGTCCGTTTTACCTTAACTCCTCCAATTAAGACTTAATAATGTTATGTGCCAATTTGATTTATTCATCAACTATGAATATTCAACCAAGTACTTATATACCCAGCACAAACGCACTGTTGACTTGTTCAAGTAGACATAATAAGTATCACTCAAGCGCGTAACTACAATTAAATAGTTGATTGCCTAATGCTATTAATTTCAATTAAATTCAACCACTTACATCGAACTTGGTTGCTTCAGAGCTAAAGTGTTTATTTACTTTAGGCACTGATTTATTTAGCAAAGTAAATTTTATTTGAAGTTTAGGCATTTTTAGTAATTTTGCATAACTAATCAAAATTAATTAGCTACGTACAGAATAAAAAACGAAAGGGTTTATTATGAGCACACAATTTGAAGCATTTAAAAACAAAGTTGAGCACTGTTTGTGCGCACCAGGTGATGGCGTATACACAGTAAACACTGCAAAAGAGCGCAAAGCCGCACTGCGTAATAAACTTTATGGGCAAACTGAAAACGTTGATAACTTATGGCGAGAGTCTTTAAATGAATTACCAAATTCGCCACATAAAGCGGTAATGCTAGGTATTAGCTCTGATTGTGGCGGTGGTATTTTACGCGGCGCAAATTGGGGACCATTGTTTGTGCGCTCAGCATTAATTGATCAGCAACCGCAGTGCCATTCGTTTGATTTAGGTGATGTACGTGTAATTCCGCATTTACTTCATGATAAATACCTAAATGATGCAACCATTTCTAATTGCCAAAAAGCCCTATACGGGAGCGAAAATAACGACTATTACGTAAGTCCGTTATCAATCACTGAGGATGTATGCGACAGCTTTTACGCAACATTTAAAGATAAAGGGATATTTGGCATTGGTGGCGATCATTCAATTAGTTACCCACTTACTAAAGCGTACTTAAAAGCAAAACGTGAGCAGGGCAAACGCACCGCTATTATTCACTTTGATGCCCATACAGATTTACTCGTTGAACGCTTAGGCATTGATTTATGTTTTGGCTCTTGGTGTACACATATTTTAGAGTTTTTACCTGCGCCACATCATTTAATTCAATTTGGTATACGCTCAAGTGGCAAGCCTAAAGCGCATTGGGAAAGTACCTTTGGCGTTAAGCAACATTGGGCTGCTGATATTATTGAGCGCGGCGCAGCAGCGGTTGCTGCCGATGCTATTGCACAATTAAAAGCTGATAACGTTGATGAAGTATACGTAAGCTTTGATATTGATGCGCTTGATGCAGAGTTTGCATCTGCCACCGGTACGCCAGAGCATAACGGTTTAACACCACAGCATGCGCTTGATATTTTATCAGCTATTGCAGATGAGTTCCCGATTACGGGTGCGGATATGATGGAAATAGCGCCATTTACCGACAGCTCTTTAGTTGGTCAGTCAAGCTCTGAAACAACACTTAGAGAAGGGGCAAAAATTTCAGCCTTTTTGATTAATGCAATGAACAAGTAATAATCTTAATTTAGCTAATTAAGTAATCTAGTCCTATCTACGTATATGGCTAGATTTATATTGCAAGAACTGGCAGTTAACCTGCTCTAAGCTATATTTAGCGTATACCTAGTATAAGCATTTAAAGGTTTCGTTGAATGAAGGTTTTATTATTTTTTTTATGCATCTTAAATATTAGTGTTAGTGCAACAGAAATAACATTGGTGACTGAAGTTTTCCCTGATTTACAGTATATAAATAAAGATAATCAACTAGGGCGTGTTGATCTTTGCGGTATAAAAAACAAACAGCATGAGGATAAGGTATAATTGAATTCGCTAAAAAACGTTACACCGAACCCTCATGCCAAGATTAATGTTAACAGACGCGACATGGAATGTCTTATCAAAAGTAATGCACTTAAGTGGTCGAATTTATAATAAGCCTGAGCATAGAAAAACGCTCGAAGGCATACTCTATAAGATGCGTACCGGTATTCCTTGGCGAGATTTACCGTCTTATTTCGGCTCGTGGAGTGCTATCTATAGACGATTTAATTTATGGTCCAAAAAAGATATTTTGAATGAATTATTTCGTGTGTTATCCCACTATGCTGATATGGATTGGATCTTTATTGATGGCAGTATTGTCAGGGCTCACCAGCATAGTTGCGGTGCAAGAACCGCTGGCAATGAATCAATCGGTAAGAGTCGAGGTGGCAATTCGACTAAAATTCATCTTGCAGTAGATAGCGGAGGATTGCCTGTTTATTATGAATTATCCTGTGGAAATACGCATGATATCGTCCATGCAGAGTCACTTGTAGACAATTGCCCAACGAGTAATGTGGTTGTCGCAGATAAAGGCTACGATAGTGAAAAACTAAGAGAGTTTATTCGTGATAATAGCGCTACACCCGTTATTCCACGCAAGGATAACAGTTTAGTGGGTAATGAAGATATTGACTGGTGCATGTACAAATATAGGCACTTAGTTGAGAATGCCTTTGGTCGGATCAAACAATATAGAGGGATAGCTACAAGGTATGAAAAGCTTGAACGGAATTATCATTCCATGCTCGCTTTAGCATTTACTATGATGTGGCTACCAATGTGGGCTGATTAATATATATACTACAAAGATCAACAGCCCCTA